>NZ_CASGGV010000267.1:0-276 GCF_949319125.1 Frankia sp. Hr75.2
GTCACCTCGTCCGCGAAACCCGAAAGCTGATCGACCATCGTGTTGATGGTCTCCTTCAGCTCCAGGATCTCGCCCCGGGCATCGACGCGGATCTTCTGGGAGAGGTCACCCCGCGCGACCGCCGTCGTCACCTGGGCGATGGAACGCACCTGGTCGGTGAGGTTCCCCGCCATGACGTTGACGGATTCGGTGAGGTCGCGCCAGGTACCCGACACACCTTTGACGTCCGCCTGACCACCGAGACGACCGTCGGTGCCGACCTCCCGGGCAACCCGC
>NZ_CASGGV010000268.1:0-265 GCF_949319125.1 Frankia sp. Hr75.2
TAGGTGCGGGCCAGGGTGCCCCCGCGAAGTACAGCCCGATCATGAGGGCATAGAAACCAGCGCGACGCTTGACGACGCTGTCCCCCCGTTGTCCGTCATGGGCGGGGTTCTACGCCATCTGGACGGCCGACAAGACAGCGACGGTCAGCGCCGGGGGCGTGGTTAGGGCGTCAACCCCGCCCGCGGCCACGCGTCCCATCCTGTGGGGCTTCAGAACCCCGATTTGGGCGGTGACCTGCGCGTTTGCTCGCCGGACAGGGCCCGC
>NZ_CASGGV010000269.1:0-261 GCF_949319125.1 Frankia sp. Hr75.2
TTCTGTTGTCCCCGCCGGGCGCGGAAAAGTCCGACACGGGGGCTGCGGGGTACGTGGTGTCTCGTCAGGGCCGCTGCCCGCGAAGGCTTGCGGAACGCATCCCATACTGATCCGTCAAAGGTTCGGCGGGGACGGACACGTGCGGCCCTTTAGGCGCGCGAACGGAACACTCCACCCCGCGGCGAGAAACCGAACACGATGTCAGATCGCCCGGGGCCGACCGCGAGGACCACGTCGCCGGGTGCGCGCCGCCGCAGCCAG
>NZ_CASGGV010000270.1:0-255 GCF_949319125.1 Frankia sp. Hr75.2
TGCTGGTGGGTGGGGTGGTGGTGAGTGCGGGGTGGGGTTGGTTGTGGGTGAGGGCGGTGAGTGCGGGGTGGAGGTCGGTGGTGGTGGTGCCGAGGATGACGGCGCGGTGGGGGAAGTGGGTGCGGGTGGTGGCGAGGGTGTGGGCGAGGTCGGTGGGGTCGGTGTGGGGGTGGTGGTCGAGGTGGGTGGTGAGTTGGTGGGCCTGGTCGCGTAGGGCCTGGGGGGTGCGCGCGGACAACACCCAGGCCAGCACCG
>NZ_CASGGV010000271.1:0-243 GCF_949319125.1 Frankia sp. Hr75.2
GTCGCAGGCCAGGATGCCGGAGGCCTGGGTGCGTAGGAATGTGCGCCAGGAGGTGTCGGCCCGGCGGGGTGCGGGGTCGATGCCGGCGCGGTGCAGGATCCGCCAGACGGTGGCCACCCCGACCGGGTAGCCCAACCCGGCGAGTTCTCCCTGGATCCTGCGGTGGCCCCAGGTCGGGTTCTCCCGTGCGAGGCGCAGGACCAGATCGCGGATCTCCCGGCGGACCGGCGGCCGACCGGGCGA
>NZ_CASGGV010000272.1:0-243 GCF_949319125.1 Frankia sp. Hr75.2
ACGACCTCGATGGTGAGGAAGAGGCCGGTGATGGACGCGGCGTTCTGCAGCGCCGAGCGGGTGACCTTCACCGGGTCGATGATCCCGGCGGCGATCATGTCGACGTACTCGCCGGTGGCGGCGTTCAGGCCGTGCCCGGTGGGCAGGCCGCGGACCTTCTCGACCACGACGCCGCCCTCGAGACCGGCGTTGGTGGCGATCTGGCGCAGCGGTGCGGCGAGCGCGCGCTCGACGATCAGGGCG
>NZ_CASGGV010000273.1:0-242 GCF_949319125.1 Frankia sp. Hr75.2
TGTCAAGCAGCTCCGTCTCGGTGATGCGATCGCCGGCATCGTCGATCGCGGCCAGTTGGCTGATCAGGTCCGGGCCGGGCCGTGCGCGGCGCTCGGCGACCAGCCCGCGAAAGTACTCACCGAAGGCCGCCGCGGCGGTCGCCCGGTCGCGTAGCTCATCCGCGGAGAGAAGCGCATCCGGGTCGAGGCCCCTGGCCAGCGCCCGAGCCCAGGCGTCGAACCGCTGGTAGTCCTCAATCGGA
>NZ_CASGGV010000274.1:0-233 GCF_949319125.1 Frankia sp. Hr75.2
TCTGTGTGCTGCTGCTCTTCGGCGGCTACGAGACGACGGTGCACATGACCGGGAACATGGTGCTGGCACTCAACCGTCATCCTGACCAGCTCGACCTGCTTCGCGAGCGGCCTGACCTGATCCCCGCGGCCGTGGACGAGCTGCTCCGGTTCGATCCCCCGGTCCAGTTCACCAACCGGGTCGCGCTCCGGGAGCGCCGCCTGGCCGGCCGGGTCTTCGCCCGTGGCGAGGCC
>NZ_CASGGV010000275.1:0-225 GCF_949319125.1 Frankia sp. Hr75.2
TTTCCTCCCCGCTGGTCAGGAGCCCGCGGGTGGCCAGGGGGCCGCGGGGCCCGGGGCTGCGGGCCGGCCCGGGACACCGGCGACGCCCCCGACATCGCCGATCATGACGCCTTTTCCGTGCGCCCAGCAGACTGGAGGTGACGCCGTGTAAACGGCCGATCTACCTTTCGTAAGCTCGTCGTCGCTTGC
Organism: Frankia sp. Hr75.2; assembly: GCF_949319125.1. Taxonomy (NCBI): domain Bacteria; kingdom Bacillati; phylum Actinomycetota; class Actinomycetes; order Frankiales; family Frankiaceae; genus Frankia; species Frankia sp. Hr75.2. The sequence goes on from NZ_CASGGV010000275.1 coordinate 190, forward strand.
CGGTGGAAGTCCGGTCCGGGTAGCTGCCAGGAGGCA
>NZ_CASGGV010000276.1:0-221 GCF_949319125.1 Frankia sp. Hr75.2
CCCTCGGCATCGACGTCGAGGTCGTTCCCAGAAAAACCGGGACCCGCGGCTTCCACGTCATCAAACGACGCTGGGTCATCGAACGCAGCCTGGGCTGGCTCATGCTGCACCGCCGCCTGGCCCGCGACTACGAGACCCTCCCCGCCAGCTCCGAAGCGATGATCCACATCGCGATGATCGACAACACGGCCAAGCGCATAACGGGCGAGACCACACCCACC
>NZ_CASGGV010000277.1:0-76235 GCF_949319125.1 Frankia sp. Hr75.2
CACTCAATCGCCACACATCATTTCGCCCGGCCCGACAGCAGGTGCCCGACCAGATCAGGAGTGGCCGTAGGGCTCCGGGCCGGCGTCGGCGTCGGCGGTGCCGGGGGGCTGGTCCGGGACTGAGCCCGGGGAGTGCGCGGCCACCCCGACCAGCTCGATGTCGGTCGGAGTCAGGTCGGAGGGGTCCTCGTCGAAGGGGACCGGCTCCGGATGCGCCGAGGGCGCGATCAGCGCCTCCGAATGGGCTCCGCAGCCGTGGTCGACGGCTGTGACCCGGCCGTCATCCGGGGCGAGCTCGTTCGCGCACACCCCGAACAGGCGGCCGAGCGCACCGACGAGCCGGACATGGAAGCCGCAGGTCAGGCAGGCCGCCGGCGCGACCTTGGCGATGGACGCGTCCGGCCCGGAGTCACCGCCGTACCAGCGCTCGGCGGCTTCCTCCCGGCCGAAGGTCGACAGCATCCGGGGGCGGCCGATCCCGAGCCCCATCCAGGCCTCGGGGTCGTCGATCTCCTCCGCGTCACTCGCCCGCAGCGCCAGCCGGGGGTCGTCCACGGCCGTCGGGAGCAGGTCGCCCACGCCGACGTCACCCGGCCGCAGGCGCTCGGACCAGGGCACCCAGGCCGGGGCGAGCACCGCGCCCTCGCCCGGCGTCAGTATGACGTCGTTGACGGTCGCCTTCCGGATGCGCGACGCACGCGCGACGACGACGGTCCAGGTCCAGCCGACGTAGGCGCGGGAGAGGCACTCGAACCGGTGCAGGACGAGCCGCTCCGCCTCGGCCTCGACACCGAGGTGCCTGCCGACCTCTGCGGGCGAATCGGCCTCCTCCTCGGCCGCGGCACGGGCGAGGTCCACCGCGCCGGCGCACACCGCGTCGAGGACGGGCTCCCGCAGCAGACGTCCCGTCCGCGCGATCCGCGCCCGCGCCGCCGGCGCGGGGGTTTCGGGCTCGGATGTCCCGGGCACCGCACTTTCGTGCCCCGACACCGCACCAGCCGGAACGTCGACGGACGCATCAGCCGGCCCACCGGCGGGCGGCCCACCGGCGGGCGGGTCACCGGCGGGCGGGTCACCCGATGCGTCGGCGGCGGAGGCTGGCGCGTCAGGTGACGTCGGGGGAGTGGGCTCGGCCGCTGCCGCCCGCGTACGGCGCGACGACCGGCGCACGGGCCGGCGTGGCTTCTCGTCCGCGGGGGACGGCGCCGTGGCCTCACTGTGATCCGTCGCAGTGCCAGCGGGGGGAACGCCGGCACCATCCGACGAACCCCGGGACCCACGGGCCCCAGCCGACTCGGAACGAACTTCTAGTGCTTCCACGGCACGTATTCTCACCCAACGACGGTCGCCCCGCCCGATGTGGTCGTGGTCTCGAGCGGTACTGGCGAGGACACTCGGCAGAGTGAAGCCGGGAAGCACGCTCACCGAAGGACTCAACCGCCTGCGTGCGACCATTCGCCGCGACGGCGCGCAACAGTCCGGGCTGTCCTCGCTGACCGAGTTGTCTTTCGTCAACGCGGCGGGCGACGCGCTCGTCACGGTGGCGCTGGCCGGCTCGCTGTTCTTCGCGGTGCCGACCGGCGAGGCCCGGTCCAAGGTGGCACTTTACCTACTGATCACGATGGTGCCGTTCGCCCTGCTGGCCCCGGTCGTGGGGCCGCTGCTGGACAGGGTGGCCTACGGGCGGCGCACCGCGCTCGCGGCCATCTGCCTCGGGCGGTGCCTGCTGGCCTGGCAGCTGGCCGGCGCGCTGGACGGGCTCGCGGTCTACCCGCTCGCCCTCGGGCTGCTCGTCCTGTCGCGGGCGTTCGGCGTCGCCCGCAGCGCCGTCGTGCCGCGAGTCACGCCGCCGGAGATGACCCTGGTCAAGGTCAACTCCCGGATCTCCCTGGTCAACATCGTCGCCGGCGCGATCGTCGCCCCGGTCGGCCTCGGGCTGGCCAACATCCCGTTCGTCGGCTATCCGTGGGTCCTGCGGGTGTGCGCGCTGATCTACATGGCCGGGGTGCTGCTGGCCTTCAACCTGCCCGGCCACGTCGACTCCGCGGCCGGTGAGCGGACGCTGCGCGAGCTCACCGGCCCGCGCCGGCGGGGCAACCTGCGCACCCGGTTCGCCGCGGCGCTCGGCGCGCTGCCCGTCGCGTTGCGGGCGACGCTGGTCCTGCGCGGACTGGTGGGCTTCCTCACCTTTTACCTGGCATTCCTGCTGCGGACGAACGGCGGCAACAACCTGTGGCTCGGCGCCCTCGCGGCGACGGCGGGATTCGGCAGCGGAATCGGCGTCCTCATCGGCGGGCGGCTCGGGCGCCGGCGTCCCGAGGGAATTCTCATGCTGGGCCTGCTGCTGGCGGCGAGCGGATGCCTCGTCGCCGCGGTGACGTACACCCGGTTCACCTCGCTGGTCGCGGCCCTGCTGGCGATGACGGCGGGCTCGATGGCCAAGCTGGCGCTGGACGCCATAATCCAGCGCGACATCGTCGAGGACACCCGGGGCTCGGCCTTCGCCCGCTCCGAGACTGCGCTGCAGCTCGGCTGGGTGACCGGCGGCGCGTTCGGGCTGATCGAGATGCCGGGCACGCTCGGCTTCGCGCTCGCCGCGGCGGCGGTCGGGCTGGCCCTCGTCCTGCAGTCCCGGGCGCTGCGGGAGGCCCGCCGCCAGGCCCGCGAGCGCCACCGGCCCACGGCCCGGGAGACCACCGGCGCCAAGCCGCCGTGGGCGGGCCCGCAGGCACCGGCGCAGCCGTCCGCGCCCGTCGCCGACACCGTTCCCGCGCCGGCCGGCTACGCGACAACCGGCTACGCGACAACCGACCACGCTGTCGCCGATCCCACAGCGACCGACCCCACCGCGGTCGGTCCCCCACCGGTCAGCACCGCACCCGCGGGTGCGGTGCCCACGGGTTCCATGAACGGCTGGTACGCCCCCGATCCGCGGGCCGACGTCCCGGTCAGTTGGCGGGGGCCCGTCGGCGGCGGGCAGTGGGCCGGCGGCGATCCCGACGCTACGAACCCGCTGGGGCACCCGCCCGTCCCCGGGCCGGCGGCGGCCGAGGGCCCGGGCGGCGCGTACGGCCCGGCACCGCAGCTGCACCATGCCTACCAGCAGCCCTACCATCTGGACTCCGGGCAACCGGGCCACCAGCAGAACGGCTACCGGCAGGGCCGACAGCAGTCGTACCAGCAGGAACCGGTCCAGGACAGGCCGCCGGGGCCGGACGCGGGCGGGACACCCGGGCCGGGTACGGCGGGGCAGGAGCAGCCCGGTGTGCCCACCCCCGCGGTGCCGCGGACGCTGGAGGATCCCGACCCTCCGGACGGCTCCGCCCGCCGTGGCCGCTGGCGCCGCGACCGGCCACGATAGCTCCCCCAGGGCAGGCCACCCGCCGCGCCTGGAGATAACCGTGAGCGCCAGATCACAGCGGGTGCTCGGAACCACGGAGGGTCGATCGCGGTGCTAGGGTCCGTCAACTAAGTCCGGTTTGCACCACATCACAGGGATCGTGCCGTCACTGCGCCGTCCGGCACGGTGGCCTGGTCGCAGACCGGCGCCCCAACGGCGCGACGGAAGACGAGGACACGTCCAAACCATGATCTTGAGCAGGTCATGACCCGCACCCTCATCGTCACCGCGGTGAACGCCGAGGCGGACGCGGTGTGCGCCGGTCTGATGGGGAGTTGGTCGCGCGGTCGCTCGCGCACTCCGTCCGGGCCCGGCGGCCTGGTCTCGCCCGACTGGGACCGGCAGTTGCTGACCACCTCGACCCTCGGGCCCTACGTCGGGCGCCGGCGCGGTCCGGTGACCGTTCTCGCCGCCGGCCCGGCTGGTCCGGCGTCCGCGGCCGGGACGGCCGTCGCCCTGGCGGTCGCGAGCGCGGCCGGCGAGCCGTTCGGGCTGGTCATCTCGATGGGGATCGCAGGCGGTTTCCGCGGCTGGGCTGAGGTCGGCGACCTGGTGATCGCCGACCGGATGGTCGCCGCGGACCTCGGTGCCGAGTCCGGACTCGACGAGCCGGCCGAGCCGGCAGCCCCGGTCCGGATCAACGAGATGGACCGCAACCTGGGCTTCCACCCCGCCGGGGCACCCCCGTACCAGCCCGGCCCGCCACCGGGCCCGGTGGCGGCGGGCGCGTTCCTGACCATGGACGACCTGGGCCTCGGCTCGTCGACCCTGCAGCCCGACGCCGACCTCGTCCGGCGGCTGACGACCGTTCTCGACATCACCGGGCGCAGAATCGTGAGTGGCACCGTCCTCACTGTGTCGACCGTGACCGGGACGGAGCGGCGGGCCGCGGCGCTCACAGCACGGCTGGACCCGGTCGCCGAGGCGATGGAGGGGTACGCCGTCGGGATTGCCGCGGGTGCGTTCGGTGTTCCGGTGACGGAGATCCGCGCGGTCAGCAACCCGGTCGGCCGGCGGGACCGCGCGGCGTGGAACACGCAGGCCGCGCTGGGCAGCCTGCGCACCGCGGCGGCGGCGCTCGTGGCACACCCGGAGGGCCTGGTACCCGCCCCCCGCGCGGAGAAGGAGTCGGGGCCGACGGGCTAGCCCGGGCCCTCGGGAGGCAACGGACCAGGAGGTCGCGCATGAGTACACCGCCGATCGGAAGCGAGGGCGGAGCGCCGGCGCCGGACCAGCTGACGCTCGCCATCTCACCGTGCCCGAACGACACCTTCGCCTTCCACGCGCTCATCCACGGGTTGGTCCCGGGCGCCCCGGCGGTGTCGACGACCTTCGCCGACATCGACGTGCTGAACGCCCGCGCCGCCGACGGCCGGGACGACCTGGTCAAGGTCTCCTACGCGGCCCTGCCGTGGCTGCTCGACCGCTACTCGCTGCTCACCGCCGGCGGCGCGCTCGGCCGCGGGTGCGGACCGCTCGTCCTGACCGCCGGGCGGACGGACCTGCGCGGCGCCTCGGTCGCCATCCCGGGCACCCGCACCACCGCCTACCTGCTGTTCCGGCTGTGGGCCGAGCAGCTCGGCATCGGCTCGATCAACGTCGTGCCGTTCGACCGGATCATGCCCGCCGTCCGGGACGGCCAGTACGACGCCGGGCTGGTCATCCACGAGTCGCGGTTCACCTACCCGTCCTACGGACTGACCGCGGTGGCGGACCTCGGTGACTGGTGGGAGGGCCGGACGGGGCTCCCGATTCCGCTCGGCGCCATCGTGGCCCGCCGCGGGCTCGACACCGCCGCGCTGTCGGCCGCCGTGCGGGCCAGCGTGGCCGCGGCCTTCGCCGACCGGGCCGCCAGCGCGACCTTCGTGATCGAGCACGCGCAGGAGATGGCCCCCGAGGTCGCGAACGCCCACATCGAGCTCTACGTCAACGACTTCACTCTCGATCTGGGGGACGAGGGCTTCGCCGCCGTCCGGGAGCTGCTCGGGCGCGCCGCCGCCGCCGGCCTCGTCCCGGAGCTGCCCGCCGGCGCCCTGACCGCCACCGCCCCGACCGCCACCGCCCCGACCGCCAGCACTCTGACCACCGGCGCGTAGCCAGAGCCGCGCCGGGCCCGTGAGCAGGGCCGGGAGTGTCACACTGACGTTCATGCCGGCGACGAGGTCGGCCAAGCTCCACGAGGCCGTCACCGGCGTGCTGCGCGACGCGGAGCGTGCCGCGCAGGGCCTGGCCGCCGGCGACCTCAAGGCGGAGAAGAAGCTCGGGCTGAACGTGCACGGCCAGGCCGGGCTACCCTGCCCGCGCTGCGGGGACACCGTCCGGGAGGTGTCGTTCGCCGATCGCTCGCTGCAGTACTGCCCCACCTGCCAGACCGGCGGGCGGGTTCTGGCCGACCGGCGGATGTCAAGGTTGCTCAGGTGAGCGCCACGCCGCATCCGCCCAGCCCCGCGGCGGGTGGCAGGATGGCGCTGTGAGTCCCCAGCAGATACCGACCGTGAACGTGACGGAGCTTCCCGTCCACCTGCCCGCCGAGGGTGGCCCGCTGCTCGTCGACGTACGCGAGCCCGACGAGTGGGCCGCCGGTCACATCGACGGCGCGGTCCACATCCCGATGGGCGACTTCCTGGCCCGCATCAGCGAGGTCCCCCGGGAGCGGGAGATCGTCGTGGTGTGCCGTTCCGGCAGCCGGTCGGCCGCCGTCACCGCGCACCTGGCCCGTGAGGGCTGGCAGGCCCGCAACCTCGTGAACGGGATGATCGGCTGGCAGGCCGCCGGCCGCCCCATGATCAGCGAGACCCCGCTCGCCCCCACCGTGCTCTGACCGTGCTCTGACCGCCGCCGCCGCCGCGGCTCACCGCGGCGGCGCGGCTCCGCCTAGTCGGCTTCCACCCGCGCTGGTTCCACCCGGACGACATAGTCCTCGATCACCGGGTTCGCCAGCAGCGTCGACGCGAGGTGCTCGATGCGCGCCAGCGCCTCGGCGTCGGCCTCGCCGTCCAGGTCCAGCTCGAAACGCTTGCCCTGGCGAACGCCGCTGATCCCGGCCACGCCGAGGCGCGGCAGCGCCGTGAGCACCGCCTGGCCCTGCGGGTCGAGGATCTCCGGCTTGAGCATCACATCCACCACAACCCTGGTCACACCCGCGGACCTTACCGGCTTTCGGCGGCCCGTCCGCCTGGCTGGTTAGGCTCGCCGGGTGTCCCCCTGGAGAACATCCACCCTGGTCGTCGGTTTCGACCTGGACATGACCCTGCTGGACGCCCGCCGCGGGATCGTCGCCACCTTCGCCGAGCTGGCCACCGAGACCGGCGTCACGATCGATGGCGAGGCCGCCGTGCGCCGTCTCGGCCCCCCGCTCGAGGACGAGATCGCCCGCTGGTTCCCGGCGGACGAGGTGGCCCGGCGGGCCGCCCGCTATCGCGAGCTCTACGCGGTGCACGCGGTGCCCGTCTCCGTCGCGATGCCGCACGCCGCCGAGGCCGTCGAGGCGGTCCGCAGCGCCGGTGGGCGGGTCGTGGTCGTGACCGCGAAGAGCGAGCCGCTGGCCCGGGCCAGCCTGGAGCACATCGGGATCACAGCGGACCACGTCGCGGGCTGGCTGTTCGCCGAGACCAAGGGCGCGGCGATCGAGGAGCACGGCGTGGACGTCTTCGTCGGCGACCACGTCGGGGACGTCCACGGCGCGCGCGCGGGCGGGGCGGCCTCCGTCGCGGTGCCCACCGGCCCCTGCCCGCCGGACGACCTGACCGCGGCCGGGGCGGACGTCGTCCTGCCCGACCTGGCGGCCTTCCCGGCCTGGCTGGCGGACGAGGTGCTCCGCCGGCGCCTGGGCACGCTCAGCGCACGGCTGGGTGAGCTCGGATCGGTGCTGGTCGCCTTCTCGGGCGGCGCGGACTCCGCCTTCCTGCTGGCCGCCGCCGCGCGGGAACTCGGCCCCGACGCCGTGGTCGCGGCCACGGCCGTGTCGGCGTCCCTGCCCGCGGCCGAACTCGACGCGGCCCGCCGCTTCGCCACCGGCCTCGGGGTGCGCCACCTGTTCCCGGCGACCGACGAGATGAGCCACGAGGGCTACCGCGCCAACAGCTCCAACCGTTGCTACTTCTGCAAGTCCGAGCTCGTCGACACACTCGCGCCGCTGGCCGTCGAGCTGGGTCTGGCGCACGTGGTCACCGGAACCAACGCCGACGACGCGCGTGCGGGGTTCCGGCCCGGCATCGGCGCGGCGGCCAGCCGGGGCGCGCGCACGCCGTTGCTGGACGCCGGTCTGACCAAGGCCCAGGTGCGCGCCGCGTCCCGGGCCTGGGGGCTGCCCACCTGGGACAAGCCGGCGGCGGCCTGCCTGGCGAGCCGGATCGCCTACGGGGTGCGGGTCAGCCCGGCCCGGCTCGCCCGGGTGGAGCGTGCCGAGACGGCGCTGCGGGTGGCCACGGCAGCGGCCGGCCTGCACATCCGCGACCTGCGCGTGCGCGATCTCGGGGACGTCGCCCGGATCGAGGTGGATGCCGACCACGTGGCCGGACTGGTGGCCCGTCCCGATCTGGTCTCGGTGGTCGTCGAGTCCGGTTTCGCCCACGCGGAGGTCGATCCCCGGGGCTTCCGGTCCGGCTCGATGAACGAGCTCCTTCCCGCCCCCGGGCGCCAGACCGAGCCGGCCTGACACCCGGATCGGGATCAGCGCCTCAGAAGGTCGGGGCGCCCTCGCCCTGCTGCCGGGCGCCCCGCTCGACGTGCTCGCGGTAGGCGGCGGCCTCACTCGGCGTCGCCGAGAGGCCGTCGGCCTCCCGCATCGCCGCGGCGTCGGCGGTACCTCCGTCGGCGTGCGCGTTCTCGTCGCGGCGACGGCTGTCCTCGGCCTCGGCGAAAGCGTCCGCGTCGCGGAAGTCGAGATCACGGTCGGGCTTCGACATGGAGCTCACTCCTCCGAACGATCGATTCTTTCTGGTTGCGCGTTGTGTGCTCCTGCTGGTGCGTCCGCTGGTGCGCGCCTTGTGCGCTTGTGTCCTGCAGCGCGACCGTTCCGCGTCACGCGCACGGCGGTCCTGCCCCGGATGCGTCTTCTGTAACGTCCTTGGGCTCCGGAAGAACTCGCCTTACCGGACAGACGCTCCATATTCCGCAGTCAGCCACGAAGTGTCCGGTGTCGGACGAACATCGGCGTGGTCATCCGGGGACGATGTCGGGCCCCGGCCACGCGGTGTCATCGTCCGCGAAGGGGCTACACATGAGGCGGGCGCCGGATAGCCTGGGAATCCGTCACCGCGTGTCAATCCGCCGATCCGCAACGCAGAACGAGGTCGCCCGTGCCCACCGGCAAAGTCAAGTGGTTCGACGTCGACAGGGGTTTCGGTTTTCTCAGCCGTGATGACGGCGACGCCGACGTCTTCGTCCACAAGGCCGCTCTGCCGTCCGGTGTGGATCGCCTCAAGCCCGGCGATCGGGTCGAGTTCGGCATTGCCGCCGGCCGGAAGGGCGATCAGGCGCTCTCGCTGCGCATTCTGAGTGCTCCTCCGTCCGTTGCCAAGGCCGCCGCGAACGCCTCACGGCGCAGCCCCGACGAGCTCCACAGCATGGTCGAAGACATGATCAAGGTCCTCGACGACGTCCAACGCGACCTGCGCCGCGGGCGCTACCCCGACCGCAGGGCGGCCCAGAAGGTGGCCAAGGTCGTCCACGCGGTCGCCAACGAGCTCGAGCGCTGACAGGCGCGACCCCCGGTCAGGCCCGGGGGTCGTCCGGCGGGGTGATCGTCACCCGGCGTCCGCAGCCCGCGCAGACCGCGACCACGGCGCCGGGCTCCTCGTCCGAGGGCACCAGGTGCGCCAGCGGCACCTGCCCACCGCACCAGGGGCAGGCCAGCCACGGCCCGGCGGTCTCGGTCATCAGCGGTGCTCCCGTCCGGGGTGTCGCGATGCGGACTGGTCCGGGGCGCACCGCTGCGCCGTCCGCTCTGGTATCGACGACTCTGACACCGACGACACCGACCCGCCGGGCGTTCCGCGCCGTGGCCGGAGAATCCGGCCATAGCTTCGGCACGCGCGGAGCCGTCGCCGCGTTGGTGCAGACTGCGAACAGGCGTAGAGCCGCTACCCCGGGCACCGAAGGTGGAACATCATCGTGGATCACAACGGGGAACGCGTCGCTCCGGCGGCGCGCGGGCAGCCGGGTGGCATGGCGCCACCCGGTGAGGTCCTGCACCCGCACGAACCCCGGGCGATCGGTCCGTACCGCCTGCTGCGCCGCCTGGGCGCGGGCGGGATGGGCACGGTGTACCTCGCAGAGTCCGCCGGCCGCCGGGTCGCGGTGAAGGTCGTCCGCCCGGACCTGGCCGCCGACGAGGAGTTCCGGCGGCGGTTCCGGCAGGAGGTCGACGCCGCCCGCCGGGTCGCGCCGTTCTGCACCGCCGAGGTGCTGGACGCCGACCCCGACGCGGCCGCCCCCTACCTGGTGACCGAGTTCATCGACGGCGTCCGGCTCGACCACGCGGTGGAGAACGGCCCGATCAGTGGCTCCACGCTGACCGGGCTCGCCGTCGGCGTGGCCACCGCGCTGACCGCGATCCACGGCTCCGGTCTCGTCCACCGTGATCTCAAGCCGAGCAACGTGCTGCTGTCGATGTCCGGCCCCCGAGTGATCGACTTCGGCATCGCGCAGGCGCTCGAGGGCGCCAAGGCGAAACCCACCGCGTGGGGCTTCGGGTCCGCCGGCTGGATGGCCCCCGAGCAGGTGAACGGCCAGGCCATCGGCCCGGAGGCCGACGTGTTCACCTGGGGCATCCTGGTCGCCTACGCGGGCACCGGTCACCACCCGTTCGGCACCGGGACGGACCTGGAGCTCAGCACCCGTATCGTCGGCTCCCGCCCGGCCCTGGACGGCCTGCCGCACGATCTGAAGGCGCTGGTCGCGGCCGCCCTCGCCAAGAACCCCGACGACCGCCCGAACGCCCGCGACCTGCTGCTGAGCCTGATCTCGCTGCCGCCCACCCGATCCGGCGACGGCCGGGACGACGGCACCGGGCGGCCGAGCGCCAGCGCCGTCGGCCAGGCCGAGGAACTGCTGAACCTCACCAGGGGCACGACCCTGCCCGGCCTCGCGCCGACCCGGATCGCCCCGGGGACGTCCGGTGAGCGGGCCCCGGCCAGCCACGGCGGCCACCCAGGTCACGGTGGCGGGGTGGGGCCGTCCGGTGTCGCTGTTCCGGCGCCGGCGGGCGCGCCGGCCTTCTCCGGGGCCCCCGGAGTGGCACGCGGGCCGGCTCCCGGCGGCGGCCCCGCGGGATTCGGGCCCTCCGGCTTCCGCCCCGCCGGTGCTGGCGCGGCACCGCGCCCACCCACGCACGGGCCAAACCCGCCGGTGCAGGGGCCGCGCCCGCCCGTCCCCTCTGGGACCAGCCAGCCTCGCTCCACGTGGCACCGCGTGCTCCTGTTCGGCGCTGCCGCGCTCGCAGTCGTCCTGGCCGCCTGGCTGATCAGCTCGGTCGCCGGCGGCTCGGACGATCCGGGAGCAGCCTCGGGAGCCGGCGACCGGCCCGCGGCGTCCCAGCAGCCGACGACTCCGCGCAGCGGGGGCCTGAACACACCCGTCCGCGACGACCAGCTCGAGTTCACCGCGAGCAAGATCAGCTGTGGCGCCGACCGCGTCGGCGACGGGTTTCTGGCCCGCCGCCCGAACGGCCAGTTCTGCCTGGTGGACATGAAGATCACTAATGTGGGAACGGCCGAGCGTGTTCTGAGCAACTCCAACCAGTACCTGCACACCTCGGACGGCGGCCGCCATGCCGCCGACTTCCTGGCCCGCTACTGGATCAACGACGGGATCTGGGACACGATCTCCGCCGGCGCCACGGTCACGGGCACCTTCGTCTTCGACATCCCCGTGGACGCGGAGGCCGAGGAGCTCGAGCTGCACGAGCGGCCGGAAAGCCAGGGCGTCACGATCCAGCCGTAACGACCCGGGCCAGCTGCGACGGCCCCCGGGGGGCGTCAGACGAGCGGCCTGGCCGCCGCCGAGATCGCGAGCGCGTCGAACGGCATCGGCCCGACGTCGAGGACGGCGTTGCCGGAACAGGGCCGCAGGCCGTCGAGCAGGAGATCGAGATGGCGCCGCCAGACCTCGGGTGCGAAACCGTCGGTCAGGTCCAGCACGACCCGCATCGACCGGACCAGCACGATCAGGTCGGAGAGCACGACGTCCGACCGCACCGCCCCGGCCTGCTGCGCCCGGGTGAACATCTCGCCGATCAGCGGGACCACATCGGCGAACAGCAGCTCGTTGGTCCGCCCGCTCCACAGCCGGCTCGACAGGAAGGCCCACTGGCAGACCTCGGTCGTGATCGACCGGATGAAGAACGACCGCAGCGCCACCGTCGGTGGCTCGGTGGCCAGCACGTCCTCGGCGATCGAGCGCAGATGATCGACGACCGTGCCGAGGATCGCCTCGATGAGCGCGTCCTTGTTCGGGAACCGCCGGTACAGCGTGCCCATCCCGACCCCGGCCCGCTTCGCGATCTCGTCGACGCCGACGTCCAGGCCCTGCTCGACGAACAGCTCACGGGCGGCGGCGAGCACACGCTCACGGTTGCGCTCGGCGTCGCGGCGCAGCGGCCGCGGCGAGCCGGGCGGCCGGGAGACCGACCTCGACCGCGCCGGCCCGGGTGGCACCGGGATCGAGCTCAGGTGCCGGGCGGGCGCGGTCTCCGCACCGGCCCGGCGCGAGAACACCGGCTCGGCACGCGGCCGGCCCAGATCATGGTCAGTCGTCCCGCCACCGGTTGGCCCGCCGTACATGCCAGAACACTGTATGGGCATCGGCCCGCCCATCCGGCCATTTCCCGGAGCCCAGCCGACGGGACCGGACACGGATCCGCATCGACGCAGGCTACGGTGGCCGTCACGGACGCAAACGGCCGTAGACGGACGGAACCGGACGTGCGAAGCGGGCCGGCCACGCCGAGCAGATCGGGGACAACAGTGGGCGAGAGCACGGCCGGCGCGGGGCCCACGAGCGCCACTGGCGCCAGGCGCCGCCGCGGAACGGGCCGTGGCGGAGCCGGCCTCGGCGGCGCGGGACGCGGGCGACTGGTCCGCGCCGCCGGCGCCCTGTGCGCGGTCGCGATCATCCTGCTGGTCGGCGGGTGCGACGAGGTCCTCGACGCCACGGCGGGAGACCCGACCGCCGCGCCCGCACCCGGCGGCGGGGTGAGCGGCGCGGGCGCCCCGCCCGGCGCAGGCTCGGCCCTCCAGGTGCTCGGCACGCTGTCGATCCGCGCCGAGGACAACTCCCCGCCCTACAAACGCAACGAGTTCGGGACGGCCTGGAGCGATGTCGACCACAACGGCTGCGACACCCGCAACGACATCCTGCACCGCGACCTGCGCAGCATCACCACCCGCAGCAACGACGACTGCATCGTCCTGACCGGCGAGCTGCGCGACCCGTACACCACCCGAATCATCCGGTTCGACCGCGGGCGCAACTCGTCGGCCGTCCAGATCGACCACGTGATCCCGCTGGCCGACGCCTGGCGCACCGGCGCACTGGAATGGACCGCGAAGGAACGCCTCGGCTTCGCGAACGACCCGGAGAACCTGCTGGCCGTCGACGGCCCGATCAACCAGCAGAAAAGCGACCAGGACGCCTCCGAATGGCTCCCACCGAGCCCCGGAATCCGCTGCGCCTACATCGCGCGCCAGGTCGGATTGAAATCCCGCTACGGCCTCTGGGTCGAACAGGCCGAGGCGGATGCCATGCGGCAGGTTCTGCAATCCTGCCCGCAGCAGCCACCGCTCGGAATGGCCGCGGCCTCCGGCTGAACACCGAACACCCGTCCGGCCGGCGACCCGCCACTGCGCGGGCCACCGGCCGGACGGCGAACGACTCCGGTCAACGCACCGGCGGGTACCCGGCGCGCCCGTCCACGTCATAGTCCGCCGGGACGTCCACCTGCCGGGTGGTGCGGCGGTGCACCCGCAGGGCCTGGGCCGGGGGCTCCTCGTACGCCCCGGCCTCGGGGTAGACGTCCACATCCGACCGCGTCACGAGGGCGCGCCGCCGCCGGGGCGCGAACACCGCGAGCTCCAGGACGAGCCCGACCGCCCCGGCCAGCATGAGGATGATCCCGACGACCGCGATGTCGAGCCCGGAGATCGTCACGTCGACCGCGAACGTGAGGATCGCGCCGAGCGCCATCAGAAATACTCCGGCACCGATTCCCATTGCGTTACTCCCTCCGAGGGCCTGTCCGGCGGAGGACGCTGACGAGGTGACCTCCGACCTTCGTGATCGGGGTCGGAGTACCCGGTGCGCCGACCGGTACTCATCCCGATGTGGGAGACATTCCGGACCGCCAACCGGTCCACCCCCCATGGCCGCCCGCCCTGACCACGGTTTTGACCCTGGCTTGTGCTGGTTAAGGGACCGAATCCCGCTTCGCACGATCTCGGGGGTTTGCTTCGCCTAAAACCGGGCATCGGGGCGTCAGCCGCTTCTCCGGGGTGAAGCGCGCCACTGGGCCGGGCCGTCAACTTGAGTCGCTGCTCGCAGCCCCAGTCATTCCGCACGCCGCAGAGGCGGCAACGGGATCAGCGGTGCCCGGCTTCACGCCCGCCACCCGTGGCCGACCGGCTGGCCGCGTCGGCGCCCTCTGCCCTGGACCCGGACTCGAGCTGGCGGGCCGGGATGCCAAGCATGTTTCCAGACCAGCAGAGAGAGGCTGAGACAACACGCTCCGGAGCAAGACCCACGCCCCCGAGATCGAGCGAAGCGAGACCGAGCCCCCCGGCCAGCCCCCAACCGAAAACCAGCCTTTGGGCCCCACGCACAGGAAGCCGAAGCGTTCGGAGCCACCGCACCCCAGCCCTCTGGGGGGTCTCGGGGGGTCACCCCCCGGAAAGCGTCGCGGCCCGCCGCGCAGCCAACCCGAAGGGGCTGGCAAGCACGACGGGCCGGCTCGTGGGCGAGGGGGGAGTTGAACCCCCACGTCCGTTAGGACACACGGACCTGAACCGTGCGCGTCTGCCATTCCGCCACTCGCCCGAGTGGGACTATCTCCTTGCCGTGGGACACGCTATCACGCTGGAGACGGTAGCTTGCGCCGCCCCCCGGCCGGCCGCGGAGGCATGTCAAGCTGCCGAGCCGAGGGTTGGACCGGCCTGGGGGCATACGATCTCACAGACCGGGAGAAGGGAGGTCGGGCATGGGCGTGCTGCAGCGCTTCGAACGGCGCCTTGGCGGCCTCGTCGAGGGTGCGTTCGCGAAGGTCTTCAAAGGCGGGGTCGAACCCGTCGAGATCGCCAGCGCCCTGGCTCGCGAGACCGACGACCGGCGTGCGAACAGCTCGAACCGTGTCCTCGTCCCGAACGAGTTCGCCGTCGAGCTGGCTGGTGGCGACTTCGCCCGGCTGGCCCCCTACACCCGGGCGCTCTGTGACGAGCTGGCGGAGATGGTCCGTGAGCATGCCGCGGAGCAGCGCTACACCTTCGTCGGCCCGGTGACTGTCCGACTCGCGGAGGCCGCCGATCTCGACATCGGCGTCTTCCGGATCCGCAGCAGTGTGGCCTCCGCGGATCCCGCGGTGGTCGGTGGCCGCCGGCCGCGGCCGGCGGCGCCGGGTACCCCGCATCTACTGATCACGACACGCGCGCCGGGCGGGTCGGGCAGCGGCGAGCGGGAGTACCCGCTGGACGCGGAGACCACGGTGATCGGGCGCAGCGTCGAGTGCGACATCCGACTGAACGACACGGGCGTCTCGAGGCGGCACGGCGAGATCCGCCGCCTGCCTGACGGGCAGTTCCTGTACGTGGATGCCGGCTCCACGAACGGCAGCCTGGTCAACGGGCGCGCGGCGACGCAGGTGAAGCTTGTCAACGGCGACCGGATCGAGCTGGGGACCGCGGTCGTGGAGTTCCGGCGTGAGGAGGCCCGCGGCGCAACCGGCCCGCGTGGGCCGCGCACGCCGGTCCCGGCGCGCTCGTCACCGCCGCCGGGCCGCCCGACCCCGCCTCCGGCGGATCACCGCACGCCGCCGCCGTTCGACCCGCGCCAGCCGACTCCGTCGACCCGCCGGGGTACTCCGTCGCCGGACGACCGCTATGCCCGCCCGGAGCCGGGTGGTCCGGGCGGGCGCGAGCCCGGTTACCGCGACCGCCCCGGCCGGGATCCACGCGATGGCGACTACCGCGAGGGGCCGTCTCCGCGTTTCCGGGACGACCCGCCCGGCCGGTCCGCCGGCGACCACCGGCCGGACGCGTACCGCGAGGGGCCGTCGCCCCGCTTCCGCGACGATCCGGGCGCGCCGCCCGACGGTTACCGCGAGGGGCCGTCCGCGCGTTTCCGGGACGAGCCGCCCGCCCGCCCGCCCGCCCGGCCGGCCGCCGGGCCCCGGCCGGACGGCTACCGCGAGGGGCCCTCGCCCCGCTTCCGCGACGACGGGGCTCCCGCCCGGGGCCGCCCCGGGCCGACGCCGCCGCCGAACGCGCGCCAGGGCGGGGAGCGGGGTGACGGCGGCCGGCGGGCCCCCGGGCCGGGCCGGGAGCCCGATTACGGGCGGGCCGGCAGGCCCGATCCGGGCCGCGGTCACCGCGGGGAGCCACCGCGTGCCGGCGCGCGCGGCGCGGGCGGTCCCGCCGACGAGATGTACCGCTCGTCCACCGATCCACGCCAGCGCCCGCCCGTGCGCGCCGACGACGGCCTCGAGGCGCTGGAGCCTCTCGACGGCTTCGACGACGCCGAGACCCGCCTGCCCAGCCGGGCGGCGAACCATCCCGGCGACGACCGCCGGCGCAGGGGCTGGTAGCCGATGGATCCCACCGCGCCGAGCGAGCTCGTCCTCCTGCTGGTGAAGATCGGCTTCCTGGCGCTGCTCTGGGGGTTCGTCCTGGTCGCCATCCGAGCTGTCCGCCTGGACATGTTCGGGCCGACCAAGCGCCAGCAGCGACGCCAGCCAGTAGTCGCGAGGGCACCGTCCCCCACTCCCGGGGGGCGTCCCGAACGTGTCAGATCGCCACGCCAGAGCCCACGCCCAGCCCCCGCGCCACCCATCAACCCGGCTCCGAGCCGGCTCGTGGTCACAAAAGGGCATCTTGCCGGCACAACAATCCCACTAGGTCCCGAGGCAATCACCATCGGACGGGCACCGGACTCGACTCTGGTCCTCGAGGATGACTTCGCGTCAGGACGGCATGCGAGACTCGTTCCTCACGACGGACAGTGGTTCGTCGAGGACCTCGGCTCGACCAATGGCACATTCCTCAACCGCACGAAGGTGACGAGTCCCATGCCGGTACCTCTCGGCGCGCCGGTCAGGATCGGGAAGACGGTCCTGGAGCTTCACCGGTGAGCCTCAGGCTTCACTTCGCCGTCCGCTCGGATGTCGGGCACGTCCGAGAAGGGAACGAGGACTCCGCCTACGCGGGAGCCCGCCTGCTCGCGGTGGCCGACGGTATGGGCGGCCACGCCGCCGGGGAGGTCGCGAGCTCGACCGTCATCTCCCGGCTGGCCGAACTCGACGAGCACCTCGACGCGACAGACCTGCTCGAGGAGCTGTCCGACGCCGTCCGGGACGCCAACCGTCGCCTGCGCGACATGGCGATGGAGAACAGCTCCCTGGACGGGATGGGCACCACGGTGACCGCGATGCTGTCCTCCGGGGAGCATCTCGGCCTGCTGCACGTGGGCGACTCCCGCGCGTACCTGTTGCGCGACGGCGTGCTGACGCAGATCACCCATGACCACACCCTCGTCCAGGACCTGGTCGACCAGGGTCGGATCACCCCGGAGCAGGCGAACACCCATCCGCAGCGGTCGCTGCTGATGCGGGCGCTCGACGGCCGCGAGGTCGAGCCGGACGTCTCGATGCGCCAGGCCGTCGACGGGGACCGCTACCTCCTGTGCACCGACGGCCTGTCCGGGGTGGTCAGCGAGGAGACGATCCTGGAGGCGCTGCTGCTTCCTGCGCCGCAGGATGTGGTGGACCGCCTGGTCGAGCTCGCCCTCAAGGGCGGCGGCCCGGACAACATCACGGTGGTGGTCGCGGACGTCATCGACGACGACCTCGACGACGACGCCCCGCTCGTGGCGGGCGCGGCCGCGGAGAAGCGCGTGGTCCCCGGGGCGGCGGCGGCCCGCACCGGACCCAACCCGCGCAACACCGACTCCGAGTCGGCGGCGGCGAAGGCGGCCCGCATCGGTCGGCCGGGCTTCCACCGCCGGGGCTCCGGCGACCGCCACGACGATCCCGACGACGACCCCGAACGAGGCACGGCCCACGGCGGCCGGCGCCGCCTGTTCATGTCGACGGTCGTGCTCGTCCTGGTGGTCGCCGGCGCGGCAGCCGGCTGGACGTACGTGCGCGGCCAGTACTACGTGGGCGTCGACGACGATCACGTGGCGGTCTTCCAGGGGCTGAAGGGGAGCATCGCGGGCATCTCGCTCTCGACGGTGCGCTCCCGCCACCAGCTCCTGTCCGAGGTCAACGAGCCCTTCCAGGACACCGTGCGCCAGGGCATCGAGGCCGACGACCTCTCCGAGGCCCAGCGCATCGCGGCCGACCTGCCCACGGCGTCCCCGGCCGCCTCGACCACCGACACCGCGCCGACCACGTCCCCCACCCGGGCGCCGGATGCGAAGACGTCCAGGTCGGATCCGCTCCCGACCGTCGACCCCACGTGCCTGGGCGCGGTGACCGGCGCCGCGCCGCCACCGGGCTGCCCCGGGGTGGGCGTGACGCCGTCCCCGTGAGTCCGGACGCGCAATGACCCTTCCCCCGCTGCGCCGGCCGAGGTCGGCGGACCTGACGGCGACGTTCGCCGGGTTCCCGCTGCCGAGCGGGCTCGAGCTGCCGCCGTACCGCCGCCGGGAGCTGTTCCTGCTCGGTTACGCCGGCGTGCTGGCGACGGGCGCGTTGGCCGCGCTGATGCTGGCCCACGACGGGACGATCGGCTTCCAGGTCTTCACCTACGGTCTCGGCTTCTTCTCGCTGTGGGCGCTGGGGCACCTGGCCGTCCGCCGGTTCGCGCCGGCGGCCGACCCGGTGCTGCTCCCGGTGGTGGCGGCGCTCAACGGGATCGGCCTGGTCATGATCTACCGGCTGGACCTGGCGAAGGCCGACAGCGCCCGGCGCGCCGGCAACCCGATCCCGACCGGCGCCGCGCAGACCCAGCTCGTCTGGACTCTGCTGGCGATCGTCGTGTTCGTAATGGTTCTGGCGGTCGTGCGCGATCATCGGGCGCTGTCCCGCTACGCCTACACGCTGGGCCTGGCAGGCCTGGTCTTCCTGGTCCTGCCGATCGCGCCCGGCATCGGGGCCACCATCAACGGGGCCCGGCTGTGGCTGCAGGTCGGGCCGTTCTCGTTCCAGCCCAGCGAGGTCTCGAAGATCGCCCTTATGATCTTCTTCGCCGCCTACCTGGAGAACAAGCGGGACGTCCTCTCCCTGGCGTCGCGGTCCTTCCTCGGCATGAAGATCCCGCGGGCACGTGACCTCGGGCCGGTGCTCGTGGCGTGGCTGGCCAGCCTGGGCGTCCTGGTGGTGCAGAAGGACCTCGGCTCGTCCCTGCTGTTCTTCGGGATGTTCCTGGTCATCCTGTACGTGGCGACCCAGCGCGTGTCGTGGGTCGCGATCGGCCTGGGCCTGTTCATGCTCGGCGCCGTGGTGGCGCACAGCCTGTTCAGCCACGTCCAGGTCCGCGTCGACGGCTGGCTGCACGCCTTCGACGGCAACAACCCGTCCAGCACGTCGTTCCAGCTGGTCCAGGGCCTCTACGGGTTCGCCGCGGGCGGGCTGACCGGCACCGGGATCGGCCAGGGCAGCCCGCAGCGGGTTCCGTTCGCCAACACCGACTTCGTCATGGCCAGCCTGGGCGAGGAGTTCGGGCTGACCGGCGTGATGGCGATCCTGCTGCTGTACGCGCTCGTGGCGGCCCGCGGCATCCGGGCGGCGCTCGGAGCCAAGGACCCGTTCGGCAAGCTGCTGGCGACCGGCCTCTCCGCGACCGTCGCGCTGCAGGTGTTCGTGCAGGTCGGAGGCGTCATGCGGCTCATCCCGCTGACCGGCCTGACGCTTCCGTTCGTCTCCTACGGCGGTTCGTCCATCGTCGCGAACGCCGCCATCATCGCGCTGCTGCTGCGGATCAGCGACGCCGCGCGGCGCCTGGAGGAGCCCGTCCCGGACGCCCCGCTGTTCGACCCGAACGCCGTGGCGGAGAGTCCCACCCAGGTGGTGAAGACCACGTGAACACCCCGGTTCGCAAGGTCGCCCTCGCCTGCATGGTGCTGTTCGCCGCGCTGCTGGTGAACGCCAACTGGATCCAGGTGGGCCAGGTGGACCGGCTCAAGACCGAGCCGACGAACGCCCGCCAGATCACCGAGCGCCTCGAGCGCCAGCGCGGCGGGATCATCGCCGGCGAGACCGTGCTGGCCACGTCCGTCCCGGTCGACGACGAGTACAAGTTCCAGCGGCAGTACCCGAACGGGCAGCTCTATGCCAACCTGACCGGCTACTACACGCTGTTCACGGCCTCGGGCCTCGAGCGCTCCGAGGACGTCTTCCTCTCCGGCGACGACGACCGGCTGCTGGCGAGCCGGGTCACCGACCTGTTCACCGGGGAGGAGCGGCGCGGCGGCACGGTCGTGACGACCATCGACCCGCACGTCCAGCAGGCGGCCATGGACGCGCTCGACGGGCGCCGGGGCGCCGTCGTCGCGCTCGACCCGTCCACCGGGGCGATCCTGGCGATGGTCACGACCCCGTCGTTCGACCCGAACACGCTCGCGACCCATGACGAGTCGGCGGCGACCGACGCCTACCAGCAGCTGTCCACCAACAGCGACCAGCCGCTGCTCAACCGCGCCGCGCAGCAGACCTATCCGCCCGGCTCGACCTTCAAGCTGATCACCGCCGCGGCGGCGCTCGCGCACGGTACCGAGCCGGAGACCCGGGTCGCCGCACCGGATGAGCTCACCCTCCCGCAGAGCACCACAGTGCTACCCAACTTCGGGGGGGAACGCTGTGGGGACGGCCGGACCGATACCCTGACCCACGCATTGACCATCTCCTGCAACACAGCGTTCGCCCAGCTCGGGATCGATCTGGGCGACGACGTCCTCCGTGCCCAGGCGGAGGCGTTCGGTTTCAACTCGACGATCGAGGACTTCCCGCTCCAGCAGGCCCGCAGCGTCTTCCCGTCCGACCTCGACGGCGCGCAGACCGCGCAGTCGGCGATCGGCCAGTTCGACGTCCGGGTCACCCCGTTGCAGATGGCGGAGGTGGTGGCGGCGATCGGCAACGGGGGTGTCCGGATGAAGCCCTATCTCGTCTCCGAACTGCGCGGGCCGGATCTCAAGCGGCTCGACCACACCGAACCGACCGAACTGAACAAGCCCGTCTCACCCGAGGTCGCCGCCAAGCTCACGACGATGATGGAAAGTGTCGTGACGTCGGGCAGCGGCCGCAGGGCCCAGATCGACGGAGTGGACGTCGCCGGCAAGACGGGCACCGCCGAGCACGGCACCGGCGAGCCACCGCACACCTGGTTCGTCGGCTTCGCTCCCGCCAGTGCCCCGAAGGTCGCGGTGGCGGTGATCGTCGAGGATGGCGGCGGCGAGTTCGCCACCGGCGGCGCCGTCGCAGCACCCGTTGCCAAGGAAGTCATGCAGGCCGCATTGGACACGCAACGATGAGCACATCCGCCAACAGCCCGTCGCCGTCGCAGCCGTTCGCCGGCGCCGCCTCCCCCAACACCGTGCTCGACAACCGCTACCGCCTGGACGGCCGCATCGCGACCGGTGGGATGGGCGAGGTCTGGCGTGGCCTCGACCAGACGCTCGGCCGTCCCGTCGCGGTGAAGCTGCTGCGCCCCGAGTACGCCAGTGACGAGTCGTTCCTGGTGCGCTTCCGCGGCGAGGCCCGGCACGCTGCGCGGCTGTCCCACCCCGGTGTGGCCTCCGTGTACGACTACGGCGAGGTCTCCACCGCCGACGACTACCCGACCGCCTACCTGGTGATGGAGCTGGTGGAGGGCGAGCCGCTCTCCGCGCTGCTGCACCGGGAGAAGCGGCTGAGCCCCGACCGGATGCTCGACATCCTCGGCCAGTCCGCCGACGCGCTGCAGGCGGCGCACGCCCTCGGCGTCGTCCACCGCGACGTCAAGCCCGGCAACCTGCTGCTCCGGACCGACGGAGCGGTGAAGGTGACCGACTTCGGCATCGCGCGCGCGGTCGACGCGGCCCCGCTGACCGCGACCGGGATCATGATGGGGACGGCGTACTACGTCTCCCCCGAGCAGGCGTCCGGGCGGCCGGTGACCCCCGCGAGCGACGTGTACTCGCTCGGCGTGGTTGCCTACGAGTGCCTGGCCGGGCGGCGGCCGTTCGACGACCGCAACCCCATCGTCGTCGTCATGGCCCACCAGCAGGACACGCCACCACCGCTTCCGTCGGACATCCCGTACCAGGTCAGGGCCCTGGTCGAGTCGGCGATGTCGAAGGACGCCTCGCGCCGGCCGAGCTCGGCGGGCGCGTTCGCCCGCTCGGCGGCCAGCATCCGGCGCAGCCTGTGGAACTCCGACGCCGGGCGGTGGAGCGGCACCCCGGGTGCCGGGGACGCCACCGCGCGCCATCCCGCGCCACCCGCGCCACCGCACCTGGGGCCGGTGCCCCCGCGGGCGCCGACCGCCCCGCGCACGCCGTCGTGGAACCGCTCCGGCGGCGCGTCCTGGACCCAGCAACCGCCACCGGCGGACCCGACCGCCGCGGCACCCGGCATGCCGGCCACCGCCCTGCAGCCCTCCCCGGGGCAGGGCGGCTCCGGCCCGGGCGCCGGGCGCGGCGGCGGCCCGGGACGGCTCTACGGGCCGGGCGACTACTCGTCCGACCCCCGCAACCCGTCCGACTACCGCAATCCCTCCGACTACCGCAACGACTATCCGCCCGGCGGCGAGCACGGCCCGGGGTGGCACGGCGGCCGGGACGACGGCGGGCACCGGGACGGCAGCGGGCACCGGGACGGCGGGCCCGGCGATCCGGCCAACACGCTTTACCAGCCGTCGCCGTCCTGGTCGGACCCGCCGGGCGACGGGCCGGGTGGCCGGATCGCGCACCGCCGGCCGGGCGCCGCGGCCCAGCGCCGGCGGCTCCCGCTGCCGGTACTCATCGCGCTGCTGATCCTCACCGTGTTGGTGGTAGCAGTGATCACTCGCACCGTCGCCGAGGCGGGCGGCTCCAAGGACGGGGCAGCCGCCACGTCGAATGTGCTATATCTCACACCCGCGGAGGGTGAGATCGTCGGCCCGGCCGGCGAGGCGGCTGGCACGGTGGTGGCCGGCGCTGCAGAGCCGACGACGGGTGACAACCTGTGACGGATGTAACTGACAGGTACGAAGCTCAACCGAGACTGGTCGGTGAGCGCTACGAGCTCGGTGGCTGCATCGGCTACGGCGGCATGGCCGAGGTCTACCGGGGCCGCGACATCCGGCTGGGCCGCGAGGTCGCGGTCAAGACGCTGCGCGCCGACCTCGCCCGCGACCCGACCTTCCTGGCCCGGTTCCGCCGGGAGGCGCAGTCCTCGGCCTCACTGAACCATCCCGCGATCGTCTCGGTGTACGACACCGGCGAGGACGTCATCAACGGGACCCAGCTCCCGTACATCGTCATGGAGTTCATCGAGGGCCAGACCCTGCGGGACGTCCTGCAGGCGCAGGGCGCCCTCGACGAGCGGCACGCCATGCAGGTCACCGCGGAGGTCTGCGCGGCGCTGGACTACAGCCACCGGATGGGCATCATCCACCGCGACATCAAGCCCGCGAACGTGATGCTGGCCTCCGACGGCTCGGCCAAGGTGATGGACTTCGGCATCGCCCGCGCCACCACCGCCACGACGTCGAACATGACCGCGACGTCCGCCGTGATCGGCACGGCGCAGTATCTCTCCCCCGAGCAGGCCCGCGGCGCCCGGGTGGACACCCGCAGCGACGTCTACTCCACCGGCGTGCTGCTCTACGAGCTGCTGACCGGCGAGCCGCCGTTCCGCGGCGACAACCCGGTCGCCGTCGCCTACCAGCACGTGCGGGAGATCCCGCCGCCGCCGTCGAGCCACGACTCCCGGATCTCCCCCGAGGCCGACGCGGTCGTCCTGAAGGCGATGGAGAAGGACCCCGACGACCGGTACGCCACCGCCGGCGAGATGCGCGACGACCTCGAGCGCGCGCTGAGCGGGCACCGCGTCCACGCCATGATGATGGGCGCGGGCGACGAGACGATGCTCGGCGGTGCGGGAGCGGGCACGGCCGGCACGGCGCTGCTCGGCCGCTCCCGCGGCGGCTACGACGACCGGTACGAGGGCGGCGGCTACCAGGGCCGCTACGACGACGGCTACGACGAGCCGGGCGGCTACGACGACGGCTACGGCGAGCAGACCCGCGTGCGCGGGGAGCCCTACGACCGCTACGACCAGACCGGGCCCGTCGACCGCTACGGCAACGCCGGCCCCCCCGGTCACCGCGCCGGCACCGACCGGGACCGCGAGGGCTCGTCGACCTGGAAGTTCGTCCTCGCCGGGCTCGGCGCGGTCGTCGTCTTCGTGGTGGTCGCGCTGCTCGCCTCCTCGCTGCTCGGCGGCGGGAGCGGCGGTGACGACACGGCCGGGGCACAGGTCACCATCCCGTCCGGGCTGAAGGGCCAGCCCTACGACGCCGTCGTGGGCCGGTTGCAGAGCGAGGGCTTCACCGGGCGCTTCGACAAGCAGACCCAGGAGAGCACGGACGTCGCCCCGAACTCTGTGCTGGAGATCTCCCCGGGCGAGGGCCAGACCATCGCGGCGGACGGCACGATCTCCATCACGGTGGCGATCGCGCCGGGCCAGGTGACCGTCCCGCAGGGCCTCGCCGGCATGACCCAGCAGGCGGCGACGGACGCGCTGACCGCCCTCGGGCTGCAGGCGTCGCCGATGCAGTACTACGAGGCGGCGAACCAGGGTGTGGGCAAGGTCGAGAAGACCGAACCCGAGGCCGGGCGCCCGGTCGACTCCGGTAGCTCGGTCACGATCTGGGTGGTCAGCTCGACGGTCAACGTGCCCAACGTGACAGGCAAGGCAGCGCAGGCGGCCATCTCCGAGCTGCAGCGGTACGGCCTCACCGCCGTCCAGGAGACCGTCGTCAACAACGCCCAGCAGCCAGGCACTGTCACTGACCAGAGCCCGTCCGGCGGCGCCGTCAACCGCGGCTCGAAGGTGAAGATCTTCATCGCGGCGGAGAACCAGCAGCCGACCACCCCGCCGGCGACCGCCACCACGGCGCCGCCGACCGATACTCCACCGGTCATCATCGATCCGACGACCCCACCGGCGACGACCCCGCCGGCGACCACCACGCCGCCGACCGGCGGCGGGACGCCGACGAACGGCCAGCAGCCCGGTGCCGCCGGGCCCCTGCGGGGAGCGCTGAACCGATAGCGCTCCTCTGAGTAACGGCTGATCCCCCGCCCGCCCAGCCCGCCGCGAGGGCGGGTGGGGCCGGCGGAAAGGATCAGGCGAAGGCGGCCAGGCGGAGGGTCTCGACCTCAGCCGCCAGGGCGGGGGCGAGCCGCATGGCCGCGCCGCCGTCGCCGCAGATCTCCAGCCAGCGGGCGAGCATCAGGTGCCCGCCCTGGGTCAGCACCGACTCGGGGTGGAACTGGACACCCTCCAGCGGCAGCTCGCGGTGCCGCATCGCCATGACCACCCCGCTGTCGGTGCGCGCGGTCACCTCGATCTCCGCCGGCAGCGTGCTCTCCTCGACCGCCAGCGAGTGGTAGCGGGTGGCGGTGAACGGCGAGGGCAGATCCGCGAGCACGCCGACGCCCTCGTGGTGGACCACCGAGGTCTTGCCGTGCAGCAGCTCGGGCGCCCGGTCGACCGTGGCCCCGTGGGCGACACCGAGTGCCTGGTGGCCCAGGCACACGCCGAACAGCGGCAGCCGCCGCGCCGCGCAGGCCCGCACCATCGCGATGCTGACCCCGGCCGCCTCGGGGGTGCCCGGCCCCGGCGAGAGCAGGACGCCGTCGGCCCCCAGCTCGTCGAGGTCGCCCGGCTCGACCTCGTCGTTGCGGCGCACCACGCACTCGGTGTCGAGCTGGCCCAGGTACTGCACCAGGTTGAACACGAACGAGTCGTAGTTGTCGACGACCAGGATCCGCATCGGGCCTCCCCGGAGCACGGCACCCGGTGAGGTCATCCGCCTGGGCGGGGAGCCGGACACCGGGCGCGGCGCGCCCTCGGGTGCTGGCTCCATCCTGCCTGACCCCACGGGGCAACCGAAACGATCACTCGATCAGATGATCACTGGCCGCCGGGCGCCGACGGGGTACCGGACGCGGGCCGGGCCACCGCCCCGGGCCCCGCCAGCAGACTCCCGGCGTACGCGGGCAGGACGACGTCCGTGCCGGACGTCACCTGGTACCCCAGACCATAGGCGTCGACGTACTCCCGGTAGAGCAGGACGCCGGGGTCGGTGTCCAGCGCGGCCCGCAGCACGTCGGGGTCACCGATCGCGCTGATCCGGAACGGGGGTGAGTACACCTGCCCCTCCAGCAGCAGCGTGTTCCCCACGCACCGCACGGCCGTCCGCGGGGTCACCCGGTGATCCATGATGGCCATGGCCTCGGCGCCACCGGCCCACAGCGCGTTCACGACCGCCTGGACGTCCTGCTGGTGCACGACGAGGTCGTTCGGGCCGGGCGGGGGGACGCCGGGGGGCAGCGACCGGCCCCGGCTCTCCCGCGGCGCGTCGTCCAGCTCGACCGTGACCGCCGGCCCGCGCATCGCGGTGAGCCCCACCTGGGCCGCGAGCGCGGCACGACGGTCGAGCGGATCATCCACCGCCGGCTTGGGAAGTGTGGGCGTCGTGGCCGGCGCGGCCGGGACCGCCGACGATGCCGGGTTCGCCGCCAGCGCCTCGCGCTCGGTCTGGAGCCGGTCAAGTTCCGCGTCCACCCGGCGGCGGTCCTGGGCGACCAGCCCGGCGACGCTGACGACCCCGGCGCCCCCGACGCGCCCGCCCGCCGATGGCCGCACGGCCGCCGCGGTGAGCAGCGCGGCGCAGGCCACGACCAGGCCGACCAGCGCGATCCGCCAGGCCGTGGCCCGCCGCCGCGCCGCCGGCGTGGGCGCCGGCCCTTCTGTCTCGTCCGTCTCGTCCGTCGTGCTTCCGGCCTTCCGTGCCGGGCCACCGCCGGGCAAGGCCCGGGTGCCGCGATCGTCCCCCGCCGCAGGGTACGCCGCGGACCACGCTCCGCTGCCAGGGCGGTCACTCGCGGCGCGCCGGGGCGCGGCGGGAGCGCCCGTCACCACGTCCGTGGCGGTGCACTGTCTACGCTGGTGGTGAACATTTGGACGGTGCCGGCCCGGCGGCCTGGTCGGCGCACCGTGAGAACCTGGTCACGAGGAGCCCGCAGTGCCCGAATCCCGACGCCGGAAGCCGAAGAAGACCACGGTGGCGGCCCCGCAGACCAGCACGCGCGCACCGAAGCGCAAGCCGCCGTCACCGCCATGGTTCGGCGGCATGATCCTGGCGTTCTTCCTGATCGGCATCGCCTACCTGCTCGTGTACTACTTCTCGAACGGCGGCGTGCTGGGGATGGAGAGCCTCGGCGGCTGGAACATCCTGATCGGCTTCGGTTTTGTCGTCGTGGGCCTCGCCGTGTCCACCCAGTGGCGCTGACCGGCCGGTTCCAGGCAGCGCCCGGCGTGCCTGGCGGACCGGTCCGCCAGGCACCCTGACACAGGCGCGACTTGCACAGCTGTCATTCATCCACAACCGTTGTCCACAATGTGGATATCGGGGTTCTGACCCCCCATCCGGGTGGTTGTGTGCCCGGTGCCCGGTCCCGCGCGCCGGAGCCGGGCGGCGCCTCAGCGCCCCGGCGGCTAGGAGCGGGTGAAGGACTCCCCGGACTCGGCCCGGATCACGTACATGACCGCGTTGATCAGCGCCAGGTGGGTGAAGGCCTGCGGAAAGTTGCCCAGGTGCCGACCGTCGGCCGGATCGATCTCCTCGGCGTAGAGGTCCAGCGGGCTGGCCAGGCTCAGCAGCCGCTCGCACAGCTGCCGGGCCCGGGTGAGCTCACCGATCTCCACCAGCGCGGAGACGAGCCAGAACGAGCAGATGAGGAAGGCGCCCTCCTCGCCCTCGACCCCGTCGTCGGTCTCGTCCGTCCGGTAACGCAGCACCAGGCCGTCCACCGTCAGCTCGTCGGCGATGGCGAGCACGGTCGCCTTCACCCGGTCGTCCGTCGACGGCAGGAAACCCAGCAGCGGCATCAGGAGCACCGAGGCGTCCAGCGACGTCGAGCCGTAGTACTGGGTGAAGACACCGCGGTGGTCGACGCCGTTCGCGAGCACGTCGGCGTGGATCTCGTCGGCGATGTCGTCCCAGCGGCCCGCGGTTCGCAGGTCACCGCGCATCTGCGCGAGGCGGCGCCCCCGGTCCAGCGCGACCCAGCAGAACATCTTCGACGAGGTGAAATGCCGCGGCTCGCCCCGGACCTCCCACATGCCGCGGTCCGTCTCCCGCCAGTGCGCGGCCGCCGCCTCCACCAGCCGGACCAGCACCGGCCACAGCCGCTCCGAGAGATAGTCCCGCGACCGGGTGTGCAGGTAGACCGAGTCGAGAACGGCCCCCCACACGTCATGCTGGCGCTGCTTCGCCGCCTCGTTACCGACCCGCACCGGGACGGCGCCGTCATAGCCGGACAGATGCCCGAGAATCTCCTCGTCGATCTTCGGCTCGCCACCGACCCGGTACATCACCTGGATGTCGTCGGCGTGCTCGGCGACGTCCGCGATGAAGGAGAAGAAGTCGTTGGCCTCGTAGTCGAGCCCGAGGGTGTACAGGCCCCACAGGGCGAACGTGGAGTCCCGGATCCAGCTGTAGCGGTAGTCCCAGTTGCGCTCGCCCTGCGGCGTCTCCGGCAGCGAGGTGGTCGCGGCGGCGAGCAGCGCCCCGGTCGGGGCGTAGGTGAGGCCCTTGAGCGCCAGTGCGCTGCGCTGCAGGTGCCGGCGCCACGGATGGTCGGGGAACCGCCCACGTGAAAGCCACTGCCGCCAGAACTCGGTGGTGCTGTCGACGGCGGCGCAGGCCTGCGGATAGTTGCCGGGCAGCAGCGGGTCCTCGGCCCGCCAGGTCATCGCCACGAACGCGGTGTCGCCCTCCCGCAACGTCGTCCGGGCCAGCGCGCGGCGGCCGTCGAACCCGAGCCGCAGGTCGGTGCGCAGCCGCAGCGCGACGCCCGCTGCCGGGTCGCCGGCCGGGGAGTCGTGGGTGATGATCCCGGTCGAGTAGTCCTCATCCTCGTACCGCCAGGACGCCGGGCTGCGGCCGTAGTCGAAGTTGGGCTCGCAGACGAGGCTGAGGTCGACGTCGCCGTGCTCGCAGCGGGCCAGCCGGAGCAGCACGTGGTCGGCGTCCCAGTCGCCCGGGGTGCGCCGGTGCGTCTTGGAGCGCCGGTGCGTCCGGTGCCAGCGGCCCACGACCAGGCAGTCGGTGACGATCAGCCAGCCCGTGGGCGTCTGCCAGGTCGTCTCAAGGACGTTCGTGCCGGGCAGGTACCGCCGGCCGGCCGGAATGAAGGTCCGGTCCGGGCCGAAGCGGAACCCGCCGGCCGAGCGGTCGAGGACGGCACCGAACACGCTCGGCGCGTCCGGGCGTGGCACGCACATCCACTCGACGTTGCCGCTGGGCGCCACGAGGCAGTTCGTCTCGCAGTCGGAGAGGAACCCGTACTCGGCGATCGGCGGGAACGGGCTGCCCCCGCCACGCCGCGTCGGTGTGTGCGCCACCGCTCCCCCTTCACCCGCGCCGCCCGCGCGGCGCCGTCGCGTGCGACCGGACGCCGTCACCGACGGATCAGGGCAACCGTGTCGCTACTTTAAGTAAAGTTAAGAACGCGAATGGTAGCCGTCGGGCCGTGGTGCGCAAGCCCCCCTGCCGGGGAGTCGCCAAGGCGACAGTCAAGGTGACACCCGGCCGCGATGGTCGACGAAGGCCTCCTCCGCGACCCAACCGGCGAACCGGTCCGGCCCCAGCGCCGCCAGCGCGCCCGCGGTCTGCGAGGCGTGCGCCCGCAACGCGGCGACCTTGCGTTCCAGCAGCCGTCCAGCCAGGTTCAGCCGTACCGCGAGCGCGCCTGGCGGGACGACCGGGCCGTCGTCGCCGTCAAGGTCCGCGCCATCCACCGCGATGCCGAGGAGTTCGTCGACGTCCCTCGTCCGCTCACGGTGGTCGGTCGACGCGGCCGCGTACAGCAGGCGGGCGCCGTCCGGGGCCGCCCGCGCGAACGCGGTGGTGGTCCAGGCCGAGACGGCGCGGTGGTCCGGATGGCCGGTGAACCCGTCCGGCCCGAACGTCACGACGACCGCCGGACGGAGCTCACGGATGATGCCCGCGATCCGCTCCACCGGGCCGGCCGGGCCCGGCGGGCCGGCCGGGCCCGCCGCGGCGGCCTGGGCGACCTGGGCGCAGCCGCCGTCGGGGAGTCCGAGCAGAACCTGCTCGCGCACCCCGAGGACGTCCAGCGCCTCGGCCAGCTCGGCCACCCGCAGCCGGTCGAGGGTCAGCCCCGGGGGCGAGCCGGGCGGGACCGGCCCGCCCAGCTCGCCGCGGGTGGCGGTGACGCAGACGACCCTGGCGCCGAGATGCGCGGCGGTGGCCATCAGCGCCCCGGAGAGGTAGGTCTCGTCGTCCGGGTGCGCCCAGACGCCGAGCAACGGTCCCGGGGACGGCGCCCCCGCCGGTGCGGTCACCGGGGGTGCCGCCGCGGCGCGGCCCGCGGTGAGGAGGTCGAGGACCACCGCCGCCACCTCGGGATCGACCGGAGCGGCGGCCTCCGTCGCGGCCGGCCCGGAGGTCACGACCGGGCCTCGACGACGATGTTCACCATGGTCTCGGCGGCCACCCGGACGGAGCCGAACCCCGCCGCCGTGAGGACCTCGCGCAGCCGCGCCGGCCCGGCCATGCCGCCGAGCGCGTCCGTGGCGCCGCCGTCGCCGTCGCCGTCGTGGTCGTGGTCGTGGCCGTGCTGGGACAGCGCGTCCGGCAGGCACACCAGGGTGGAGGCGGCGTAGAAGGTCAACCCGACGACGTCGGTGTTCTCCTGCACGCTGTCCCCCGCGCGCGGCTCGACCAGCATCAGCGTGCCGCCCGGCGCCATCGCCCGGCGGCACGCCGCGGCGGCCGCCACCGCGTCCCGGACGTGGTGGAAGGAGTCGAAGAAGCAGACGAGGTCGTACCCGTTGCCGATGTCGCCGGTTACCGGGGCGACCGAGAACGTCGTCCAGTCGGCCACCCGGGCGCGGTTGGCGGCCGTCCGCGCGGCATGGATCGACTCGGGGTGCGGGTCGACGCCGTGGAAGGTGGACATCGGGAACGCCTCCGCCATGAGCAGCGTCGAGGTGCCGTGGCCGCAGCCCACGTCGAGGACCTTCGCGCCGGCACGCAGCCGCTCGACGACCCCGTCCAGCGCGGGCAGCCACTCGCTCACCAGGCTGGCGCGGTAGAGCGGACCGAAGAACCGGTCGACACCGCTGTAGAGCCGCGGGTCGTGGGTATCCCAGCCGATGCCGCCGCCGGTGCGGAACGCCTCGACCAGCCGGTCCGCGGCCGCGTAGAAGCCCATGAGCGACTCGTAGCCGCCGGCCGAGGCCACCGGCGAGTTCGGGTCCGCGAGCACGGCGGCCCATTCCGCGGGCAGGTGGAACCGCCCGCTCGCCGGGTCATGGCGCAGGTTGCCCGCGGCGAGCTGGGACGCGAGCCACTCGCGCAGGTACCGCTCGGCGAGACCGGTCGCCGCCGCGAGCTCCGTGCTGGTGACCGGGCCGGCGGCCGCGAGGGCCGCCCACAGCCCGAGCCGATCGCCGAGCCAGCCCAGCGCGCCCACGGTGGCGACCGCCTGGTCCTGGGCGATCTTGTAGGTGAACCGCTCGACCTCCGCGAGGTCCAGGCCCGCGGGCGTACCAGCCTCGGCGACCGCCGCTCCAGCCGTCTCGGGGGCACTCCCGGGGACGGTCCCGTCGGTGGTCCCGGGCGTTGCCTCTCGGCTCGTCTCGCCGGCCGTCGTCTCGATGGTCGTGCTCGTCATGGTCGTGCTCGTCATGGCTGCCTCCTCGCTGTGTCGGATGGCCGGCGAGGTGTCAGGCACCCGTCCGGACGATCCCGGTGATGAACACCTCTGAGACTGCGGTCACGGACTTGAATGGGACCTGCACGCGGGATGCGCGACGGTCCCGGCGGATGCACGGCCACCGAACGGCGGATGCACGGCCGTCCCGGGGGGGCGGAAACGTCCCGGTGGGCGGAAATCGAGGGATTCGGGGGGCGACAACGTGGACGACGCGGACACGGGCGTGGAGATCGACGTGCTCGGCCCGATGCGGCTGCGTGTCGACGGCGCCGAGGTGGACGTCCCCGGTGCACGGCGGCGGGCGTTGCTGGCCATGTTGGCGATGTCGCGGGCGCGGGTCGTCGGGGCCGGCGCGCTGATCGACGCGCTCTGGGGCGCCGACCCGCCCGCCTCGGCGGACGGCACGCTGCACAGCCATCTCTCCCGCGTCCGGGGCCATCTGGGGCCGCGGGCCGGCCGTCTCGTCCGGGACGGCGCCGGATACCGCCTGGTCCTGGGCGCGGACGCGCTCGACGCCACCCGTGCCGAGGCGTTCGCCGCCCAGGCCCGCGCGCTGCGCCCCACAGACCCGGCCGCCGCGGTGGACCGGCTACGGCAGGCCCTCGATCTGTGGCGCGGTGACGCCCTGGCGGAGTTCGGCTCCGCCGGTCCGCTCGGCGCCGAGGCGGCCCGGCTCACCCGGCTGCGGCAGACGCTCGTGGACGGCCTGCTCGACGCCCGACTGGCCTGCGGCCCGGCTGGCGCGGTGATCGGAGATGCCGAGCAGGCGGCCACCGCCGACCCGTTACGCGAGTCGGCGCTGCTACTGCTGGTCCGCGCGCTGGCCCTGGACGGCCGGGCACCCGAGGCCCTCGCGGCGGCCCGTGACTTCCGCCGCCGGCTCGCCGACCAGACGGGCCTGGAGGCGTCGCCGGCGCTGGCCGACCTCGAACGCGCGGTCGCCCGCGGCGACCTCGCCGGCCCCGTCCCAGGCGCCGTCCAGCCCGGCCCACCGGTCACGGCAGGCCAGCCGGTCACGGCCAGACCGACAGTAACGGCAGGCCAGCCGGTCACGGCCAGACCGGCAGTGACCGCGGTCACGACACCGGCACGGCGGCCGGATGACCCGGACGGCCGCGGTGCCGGGCCGGCCAGGGCGCGCGTCCCGCGCTCGCCCACCCCGCTGCTGGGCCGCGCGGAGGAACTGGACCGGCTCGCGGAGCTGCTGCACCCCGACCGCTGCGTCACCGTCGTCGGCCCCGGCGGAGTGGGAAAGACCCGGCTGATGCTGGACCTGGTGCACCACGCCGCCCCACGATGGCCGGACGGAGCCACCCTCGTCGAGCTGGCGCCCGTCCGGGACGAGGCGACCGTGCCGTTCGCGCTGGCCCAGGCCCTCGAGGTCACGACCAGAGGGGACCTGCTCCGCGCGGTCATCGACTATCTGGCGACCCGCCGGCAGATCCTGGTGATCGACAACTGCGAGCACCTCCTGGACGCCGTCCGCGACCTGGTGGGCGAGCTGCTCCGCTGGGTACCCAACCTCACGGTGCTCGCGACCAGTCGCGCTCCGCTGGGAACGTCCGGGGAATGGGTGTTCCGCCTCGGGCCGCTGCCGCTGCCCGCCCCGGACACCGATCCCGCGGGCGCCGCCGCCGTTCGGCTGTTCCTCGACCGGGCACGCCAGGCACGGGGCGGCCGGGATCTGCCCGCGACGGCCCTCGAGGACGCCGCGGCGATCTGCCGACGCCTGGACGGGCTGCCGCTGGCCATCGAGCTCGCCGCGAGCCGGCTGACGGCGCTGAGCCCGGCCGACCTGCGCGCGCGGATGGACGCCGGGCTCGACCTCGGGCGAGGCCGGCGACCGCCCGTCGACGACGACCGCCATCACACCCTGCGCGGCACGATCGCCTGGTCCTACCGGCTACTCGACGCCCAGGCCCAGCGTCTCTTCCGCCACCTGGCGGCGGTTCCCGGCCTGTTCGACCTCTCGATCGCGGAGGCCGTCGCCGACGCCGTCACCTGCTCCGAGGATCCCGAGCCGGCGGAGGATCCGATCGCCGCCCTCAGCACACTTGTCGACGCGTCGATGGTGGAAACGGTCACCGACCCGGCCCATCCCGATGACGGCACCGCGTTCCGCATGCTGGACAGCATCCGCGCGTTCGGCCTGGAGGCCGCTCGGGCCGCCGGGGAGCTCGAGACCGCCCAGATCCTGATCGCGGCGTGGGCCCGCGAGTTCACCCGGTCGGCGGCGGGCGGCCTGCATGGTCCGGACGGGCCGCGCTGGGGCCGGCGGATCCTGACCGCGCTGCCCGTGCTGCGTGCCTGCCGCGAGCGGATGCTGAAACACGGCGACCTGGCCGGGGCGGCCCGGATCAGCATCGATCTCGGGGAGTTCGCGGCCTGGCACAACAACGCCGAGCTGTGGGCCTGGGCCCTGGAGACCGCGGACGACCCCGGCCTCGCCGAGCTGCCCGAGGCCCCGCTGCTGTACGCCGCGGCCAGCCACGCGGCCTGGCGGGCCGGCAGTCTCGGGAAGGCCCGCGAGCTGGCCGACCGGGCCCTCGCCACCGCCGTGGACGACGCCGGTGTCGCGACCGCCCGGTACGCGCTGGGCGTGACCGACCTCTTCGCGGGCGAGTTCGCCTCATCGATCGACCACCTCGTCGCGGCGGCCGCGCTCGACGCCGACCTGGCCGCCAACGAGATGGCCGTCGCGGCGTTGGCCGCGGCCTACGGCGGCGATGCCGACCGGGCGGACGCGCTGGTCACGCGGGCACGTCAGCTCGTCGGCACGTCGGGAGGGCCGATCATCTGGTCGTTCGTCGAGTACGTCCAGGCCGAGATCCACATCCACGACGATCCCGTTACGGCGCGCCGGCACGCCGAGCGTGCCCTGGCCGCGGCCCGCGCCGGCGGCGTCACCTTCGCGGTCGGGATCTCGCTGGTCACCCTCGCCTCGTCCGCGGTGCGGACGGGTGACCTGGTGACCGCGACCGCCCACTACCCGGAGGTGATCCGGCTGTGGCTGCGCACCGGTAGCTGGCCGCAGCAGTGGACCACGCTGCGCAACGTGGCGGACCTGTTCGGCCGGTTGGGGCGGGACGCCGAGGCGCTGCTGCTCTCAACGGCCGCCGACGCGGACCCGGACTCCTCCGCCGTGGTCGGAGCGGATGCCGAGCGGGTCCACAACCTGGTTGAGCAGCTGCGGGACAGGCTCGGCGCGGACGCGGTCGCGGCGATCCGGCGGCAGGCCGCCCAGCTGACCCGGCTGGAGGTCGTGGACCGCGCCCTGACCACGCTCGCCGAGCTGGAGCACCAGGGGGCCGGGACGCCCGCGCCACCTGTGGTTGGGTGAGGCGGGTGAGCACGCCCCCGGTCGACCTCTCCTGGTCGCCGCCGCTCTGGCGGTGCGTGGCCTACGCCGCGGGCGGCGCGGTGCTGCTCGTTGTGGCCGCCGTCGAGGACCTCGCCTGGCGGGTCGCCTCCCTTGACGGCGCGGGACGGCTGCTGGTCGGGCTGGTCGGGCTGGGCCTGGTGGCGCTCGCGATCAACGACGCGGTGTCCCGGCCGACGCTGCGGCTCGGCCCCGGCGGGATCGACTACATGGAGGGCCTGCGGCGCCGGCACCTGCCGTGGGCCGCGGTGACCGGCGCGCGGTCAGGCACCCTCACCCACGGACGGCGCCTCGTTCATCTACGAACCCTGGAGATCGAGACCATCGACGGGCCCGTGCTGCTCAGCCGCCGCGCACTGGGCACCGACCCGGAGCGGGTGGCCGAGGCCGTCGAGGAACTCCGCCTCCGCCTGGGCTGACTCCCGACGGCGGCAGGGGGCCGCTAGGCGAAGGCGGTGGTCAGGTCCGCGCTCTTGATGACGGCCGCCGCGAAGAGCAGGCCGACAAGCGCCAGCACCCCGGCCGCCTGCACGACCGTTCGGCGCGGCGGGACGTAGGCGTAGAGCAGGCCGACGAGCACCCCGGCCGCCAGCCCCCCGACGTGGCCCCAGCGGTCGATGAAGGACAGCGTGAACGTGAGCGCGAAGTTGATCCCGATCAGGATCAGGATCTGCGTCGTGTCGGCGCGCAGCCGCCGGGCGATCACGTAGTACGCGCCGAAAAAACCGAAGATCGCGGTGGACGCCCCGACCGAGTTCACGGACACACCGTTCACCAGGTAGCTCAGGGTGTTCCCACCGACGGCGCAGGCGACGAACAGGGCCACCAGGCGAAGCCGCCCGAGAATCGCCTCGAGCTGGTAGCCGAGCACGAACAACGCGTACAGGTTCACCAGGACGTGCAGGTAGTTGACGTGCAGGAAGGCGGCGGTGAGGAGCCGGTAGTACTGGTCGTCCCACGCGAGAGACACGCCGTACAGGCGGAAGTCGGCGCTGAACTGGTTCAGGGAGCCGGAGTCGCGCGCCAGCCCGGGCAGGCCCTGCAGGACGAACGCGACGAGGCACAGGCTGATCAGAACCTGGGTGACCAGCCCGCGGCGACCGGCTCCCGGCCGGCCACCGAAGTCCGTCCGCGGCTCTCGGCGCCGCTCGGGGCGCCCGCCACCGCCGGCGCCGGACTCCTCCGGGCAGTGGAAGCCCACAGCCGCCGGGCGCATGCAGTCCGGGCAGATGGGACGCCCGCACCGCTGGCAGGTGACGTACGTCTCCCGCTCGGGATGCCGATAGCAGTGGGGCAGGCTCGGCGCTCCCGCCGGCGGTGGGGTCCACCCGGCGTGGCCGGCGGGCGGGCCGGTCTCCGGCCGCCATCCGACCTGCTCGTGCGGCGGGCCGCCCGACGCAGGGCCGCCGTTGGGAGGGCCGCCGGCGGGCGGCGGCTCGCCTGCGGCGGGCAGGGGGGACGCGGGACGCGGGATCTCGGCTTCGCCGGCACTACCGGCCCCACCGGAACCCCCGGGCGCATCAGAAGAGCCTTCCGGCGCACGGGTCGGATCACCCGCTGGCGAGTCCGTCACCGCCGGACCCGCCGCGCCGGGCACCTGCGATCATCCCGGTCGGTCGCGCGCGCCGCCCCTGCCCTCATGATCGACGCTTCAGGCCGGGCGGCGTTCGACGACGATCTCCTGAACCACCACGTCGGTCTTGGGGCGGTCCTGAGCGCCGGTCGACGTCTTACCGATCTTGTCGACGACGTCCGTCCCCCGGGTGACCTCGCCGAAGATCGTGTGCTTGCGGTTCAGCCAGTCGGTGGCCGCCGTGGTGATGAAGAACTGGGAGCCGTTCGTGCCCGGGCCCGCGTTCGCCATCGCGAGCAGGTACGGACGGTCGAACCGCAGGTCGGGGTGGAACTCGTCGGCGAACTGGTAGCCGGGGCCGCCCCGGCCGCTGCCGAGCGGGTCGCCGCCCTGGATCATGAAGTTCGGGATCACCCGGTGGAAGATCGTCCCGCTGTACAGCGGCACACCGGTCTTCTTCTCGCCGGTCGCGGGGTCGGTCCACTCCCGGGACCCGGTCGCGAGCCCGACGAAGTTCTTGACCGTCTTCGGCGCGTGATCCGGGAACAACCTGATCTCGATGTCGCCCTGAGTCGTGCGCACCGTCGCGTACAGCTCCTCGGCCATGGGGCCTCTCTTCTCTCCGTCTTTTCGGCACGTACGGCGTGTCCTGGCCCCGATCGTATGCCGCACCTCCGACCGGAACCTGGCGCGCCGCCCGCGGCCGGCTCCCGGACATCCCGACAGGCACGCCGGACGCCGCCCCGGCCCCGGGCCGTACCCGAGCGGCACCACGGTCCGCGCCCACACGGGACCACGGTGATCGTCGGTACCCGGGACAGCACAGGGCATGTGTCGCAAGGGTAGGTGACACGACCCGACGTCCCGTCGCGTTGTTAGGAGCCACCGAACGGGGTACGGGACACTGCACAGATCTTGACGGCGCGTATCAACACACGCCGGTGGAGCCGTGGCCGGCCGCCGGGCGCGATCCGGCACCAGGATCGCGACAGGCCACGACGCAATAAGCGAAGGGATGCCATGAGCACGACACTCAAGGACAGGCTCGCGCACGTGACGGACGCCGCGCCGGTGAGCGGGCTCCCTGGCGCGGCGAAGAACGCGGCGGATCGCGCCGGCGCGGCGGCGTCGAAAGCCGCGTTGAAGGCCGGCAGCACCGCGGGCTCGGCGGCGCACGCCACCCGTGACGCCAGCAGCACACTCGTGCACCGGGTCTCCGACGTCTCCGGCGCCGGGGGGACGGCCGCGGGCAAGGCTGCCGGCAAGGCCGCGGGGCTCGCCGTCGGCAAGGCGTCGGCGGTGTCGGGCCGGACGGCCCGGCGGATCGAGAAGGCCCGCTCCAGCGCGGAGCTGTCGGCCGAGCGGGCGCGGATGGCGACCGAGCTCCGGTTGGAGAAGTCGCGGTCGCGCAAGGCCGTCCGCTCCGAGTCGAAGGCCCGCCAGCGGGCCGACCGCGCTCAGGAGCTGCTGGAGAAGCGACTGGAGAAGGCCGAGGTGAAGCTCGCCCGGGTGCACCGCCGCCGGCGGCGCGGAGTCGTGACGCTGTTCCTCATCGGCGTCGGCGCGGCCGCCGCCGTCGCGGCGCGCCGCTACCTGGCCAGCGCCGACACCGAGACGATCACGGCCGAGCCGGTCACCCCGCTGCGCTCCGACCTCGCCGACGGCGTGAGCCCGGAGGTCACCTCCGGGCTCGAGGAGATGCCCGGCGTCGACACCATGACCGAGGCTGGCCGGCGCACCTGACCGGCGCGTGGTGCCCGGCCCTTCCTCGGGCCGGGCACCGTCTGCCGTCGGCTCAGACGCCCCGCTGGTTCCGATACCGCCGGCTCTCGTCCGACGCCGTCAGTTCAGACGTGGCCGGGAACGGGCTGGGATGCGCCCTCGGCTGCACCGGCCGACTCCAGCCGGCCGGCGGCCGACGTGATCATGAACAGCCCGGCGAGCATCGCTGCCAGGCACATCCCCGCCCCGACCAGGAGGGCGTCGGCGTACCCGGCGACCGAGGCCTCGATGATCGCGGCAGGCGAGGGCCTGGCCGACCCGGCGGCGCTGGCCGCGTCCGCCGCGTGGTTGTTCGCCACCGTGCTGGCGACCGTGGCGAGAACCGCCAGCCCGATGGCACCGCCGACCTGCTGGGTGGTGTTCAGCAGACCGGAGGGCAGGCCGGCGTCCGCCGCGTCCACGCCGGCAACCGCGACGGCGGTGAGCGGGACGAACGAGATCCCGACCCCGAAGCCGAACAGCACCGTCGCGGGCAGCAGCAACGTGGGGTAGGACGAGTCCGCCGACAGGGTCGACAGCCAGAAGAGCGCCCCCGCCGCGATCAGCGGGCCGATCACCAGCAACGGCTTCGCCCCGAACCGGCCGAGCACCTGGCCGGAGACTCCCGCCGCCACCATGATCGCGATACTGACGGGCAGGAAGGCGAAGCCCGTCTGGAGCGGGCTGTAGCCGAGCACGCCCTGCACGAACAGGGTGAGGAAGTAGAAGACACCGAACATCGCCGCGGCGACGGCGAGAATGATCAGATTGGCGCCGCCGCGATCCCGGTTCCGGAACAGCCACAGCGGAACCAGCGGCTCGCGGCACATCGCCTCCCGGAGGAGGAAGAGCCCCAGGAGCGCGACCCCGCCGATCAGGCAGAGCAGAGTCAGCGCGTCCGACCATCCGTGGGTGGTCGTCCTGGTCAGGCCGTAGACGCCGACCGTCACACCGGCGGTGACCCCGACCGCGCCGGGGAGGTCGAACGTTCCCGTCCGCCGGGGTGCCTCGGTCAGGACCCGCGGCGCCAGCAGGGCCACGAGCAGGCCGATCGGCGCGTTCACGAACAGGACGAAGCGCCAGGACAGCAGGTCGGTGAGGATGCCGCCGAGGATCAGCCCGATCGCGGCACCCGATCCGGACATCGCGGCGTAGATGCCGAACGCCCGGTTCCGTTGCTGGCCCTCCGGGAAGGTGGTCGTCACCAGCGACAGTGCCGCCGGTGCCGCGATCGCGCCGCCGACCCCCTGTACGACCCGGGCGACGTAGAGAAAGGCCGGGGTCGTCGCGAACCCGCCCACCAGCGACGCCAGGGCGAACAGCAGGACACCGACCACGAACATCCGGCGGCGGCCCAGAATGTCGCCCGCCCGGGCGCCGAGCATCAGCAGGCCACCGAACGCGAGGGTGTAGGCGTTCAGGACCCAGGGCAGGTCGACCTCGCTGATCCCGAGATCGTCACGCATGCTCGGCAGCGCGACGTTCACGATCGTCGCATCGAGAACGATCATCAACTGTGCCCCACAGATGACCAACAGAGCGAGACCGAACCGCCCCGACGTGCCGGCCGGCGGCTGCGGTGTTGTTCCTGTGTCGGGTGGAGTCGACATGCCTGGGAACATAACGGGGGCCGCCGACGGAATTCGGCCACGAGACTGCCGCCAGCCATATCCCCAGGAAATGTGACTCTGATCATATATTGCGAGGAGTCTCCCGGCCACCGCCAGCTACCACATCCCGGGGAATATCCGTATTCGTCCTGGTCAGGGCACTTATTTCATAATGTCCCGGTGCGTCCGCGGGCACCGCCGGGTTCCGCGGTACCACCGGCGCGATCCGCCGGTACGCCGCGCCCACCGGCGGGCGGGGGTCGGTGTCGCCCCGGTTCGGCCAGAAGGCCATCGCCCGCTCCGCCATCGCCGTGATCGTCAACGAGGGGTTCACCCCGAGGTTCGCCGGCACCGCCGAGCCGTCCACAACGTGCAGGCCGGGATGGCCGAAAACCCGGTGATACGGGTCGATCACGCCCCGGGCGGGATCAGCGGCCAGGACCGCCCCGCCGAGGATGTGCGCCGTCAGCGGGATGTCGGCCAGCTCGGTGATCGCGCCGCCCGGATGCCCGCCCAGCCGCTCCGCCACCAGCCTCGCCGCCTGGTTGCCCTCCGGTATCCAGGTCGGGTTGGACTCCCCGTGGCCAGCGTGGCTCGTCAGCCAGGACGTCCCGAACGGCCCGCGGCGCCGGCTGACGGTGAGCGAGTTGTCCCGGGACTGCATGACGAGAGCGATCATGGTTCGCTCCGACCACCGCCACGGCAGGGCGAGCAGCGTGAGGTACGGGCGGCGGGCCAGCAGCAGCAGGTGCTTCGCCCAGCGTGGCAGGGAGCCGCCGCCGTCGGTCATGGCACTCGACAGGAACGCCATGAGGTTGCTGCCCCGGCCGTACCGGACAGGTTCCACGTGCGTGTGATCGTTCGGGTAGAAGGACGACGTTATGGCCACCCCCCGGGTGATCCGCTCATCCGGCCGCAGCCGGGTCGCGCCCAGGATCGCCTCGGAGTTCGTCCTGGTCAGGTGGCCGACCCGGTCGGAGATGCCGGGCAGGTGCCCCTGTTCGCGCATGCCGAGCAGGAGGCGCTGGGTTCCCAGGGCGCCCGCGGCGAACACGACCTGGCGGGCCGTCCAGCGCCGCGCGTCCCGCCGCCGGCTGCCGGTGCGCACCGTCTCGACCTCGTAGCCACCGCGCCCGTCGGGGCGCACCGAGCGCACGGTCGTGTCCGCCACGATGCGGGCGCCCAGCCCTTCGGCCAGGTGGAGGTAGTTGCGGTCCAGGGTGTTCTTCGCGCCGCGCCGGCATCCCGTCATGCACTCGCCGCACTCGACGCAGCCCGTCCGGGCCGGGCCGGCGCCGCCGAAGTAGGGATCGGGAACCGTCACCCCCGGCTCGCGCTGGCCGTCGCGGCCGAAGAACACGCCGACGTCGGTCAGGCGGAAGGTGTCCCCGACGCCCATATCCCGTGCGACGTCCCGGAAGACCTCGTCCGCCATGGTCATCGACGGGTTCCGGGTGGAGCCGAGCATGCGCTCGGCCTGGCCGTAGAACGGCCCGAGCTCGGCACGCCAGTCGGCGATGTCCGCCCACTGGGGATCGTCGTAGAAATCGTCCAGGGGCCGGTACAGCGTGTTCGCGTAGACGACCGATCCACCGCCGACCGCTGCTCCGGAGAGCACCAGCACCCGCCCGAGCAGGGTGATCTTCTGGATCCCGTGGCACCCGAGCCGCGGCAGCCACAGGTACCTGCGGATGTCCCAGCTCGTCTTCGGCAGTGTCGCCGGGGTGAACCGGCGGCCGGCCTCGACGACCGTGACGCGGTAGCCCTTCTCGGCCAGGCGGAGCGCGGTCACGCTGCCCCCGAACCCGCTGCCGATCACCAGGACGTCGCAGTCGTCCCGAGGCTCGATGTCCGCGCCCGACCGCTCGGTCTCGTCGCCGCCCATGTGCCCCATCATGCCGCCAGGCATTCAGGTGCGCCGGGGCGCCGGGAACGGAGCGTGACGGACGACCATCGCGCTCTACTCAATCTTCCGTGAGCGGCTCCGCTTCCTGGCTCGTACCGTTCTGCACGCCCGCGGTGCCCGGCGGGGTCTGGGCCGATGAGCCCTCAACAATCGAGTCACCGCCCACCAGGTCACCAGGCTCCGAGTCACCGGCTGCTGAGATACCGGCCGTCTGGAGTCGCTTCGCCTCCTCGTTGCGTTGGGCCTCCTCCGCTCCGGCGGCCGCCGCCGCGGCGATCGCGGCGAGATCCGGCGGGGGTGGCGGGGGCGGCGCGGCAGGCGACTGCTCCACCGGGCCCGCCCGATTCACCTGACTAGCCGATTCAGCCGAACTCGCCTGGTTCGCCACGACGTCCGAGGTCGAGGCCGGACGGGCCGGCGGCGCCGGAGAGTTCGCGGCGGGGGAACGCCCGGGCCGCGCCGAACCCGCCTTCGTCGCGGCGGCGGTGGTGACCGCCGCGACCGGACCGGCCGGTGGCGGTCCGGCGGCCCGCACCGGGGTGGACGTTCTCGCGGACGCCCCCGCCGCGGACGGCCCAGGCGCCGACGGCGGTGCCGGTCGCGGCGGACGCTCCGGGGCGGCCCGCCAGCCCAGGCAGGACTTGCAGCCACACTCGGTCACGCCCAACGGCAGCCGGTCCATCCGCCACCGGATGTTGTCGGCCACATCGTCGCCGTTCACCCAGACACCGTTGGCGACGAAGTTGACCAGGTGGGTGGCCAACTCCACCGGAGCCCAGTCGCCTTCGGAGAGAACCTCGTAGACCCGCCTGTCCAGCTCCGCGAAGTCCTCGACCTGGCGGCGCAGCATCTTCGCGAGGATTTCGATCACCTGGCGGGTTGCCATCCGGATCTCGTCCACGACAGGTGACTCGACCGGTTCCGGCTCGGCTTCCGGCTCGGGTTCCGACTCCGGCTCGGGTTCCGACTCCGGCTCCGGTGCCGCTGCCTGCGGCTGCGGCTGCGATTCAGGCGACGGTGCCTCGGCGGTCGGCGCAGTCGTAGCCGGCGCAGTCGTAGCCGGGGCGGGCGCGGGCGCGGGCGGCTGAGGCTCGGGCATCGTCGGCTGGGACGCGGGCGCGGTCGGCGCAGGGGGCTGAGACACGGGCGCGATCGGCCCGGGCGCCGTCGGCTGAGGCGCGGGCACGGGCGGTGCAGGTGTGATCGGCGGCTCGGCGCTCGTCGCGACCCCGCGGAGGGAGGCCTCCGGCACCCGGGCCGCACCGGCTACCCGCTCGCTCACGGGAACGATCGGCCGCGGCCCGAGTGAACGGCCCGAGGCCGCCGATGCCGAGATGGCCGACGCGGACGCCGACTGCGCGGACGCGGACTGCGCCGTCGCAGAAGGTACAGACGATGAAGGCGCAGACGCCGACTGTGCGGACGAGGCTGACTGTGCCGTCGGAGACTGTGCCGCGCCGACGGCCCCTGTCGAGATGTCGGACACTGCGCGGACCGGGCCGCCCGCTGTTCCGGCAGCGACGTCGGAGCCCATCTGGCCGCCGCCGAACGGCACGTAGCTCGTCTCGCCGACGGCCATCGGGCGCGCCTCGTCCACCTGCTCCGGGCCGGCCGCGGAGGCTGTGTCTCCCACGGTCACCGGCGCCACCGAGGACGCGGCCACGATCACGTCCGTGACCGCCGACGGGGGGAGCGTGCGCGGCTTGCGCCGCACCCGGACAACCCCGCGACCGCCCGCGCTGTACGTCGCGCGCTTGCGGCGGCGGACGAGCGCCGGCCGCTCCAGGGTTCCGGAGGCGAGACACCCGAAGCCCCGGCCGGGCTCCGACGGCCCGCCCGGTGCCGGGGGGGTCGTGAGCATGCGATCGGACGACGTCACCGCGGCGAGGCCGGGGGTGCGGCGGGCCGGCGCGGCGGTCGCGCCAACCAGCTCCGTGTCACGCTGCTCGGCCCGCTCCGTGTCCCGCTGCTCGACGTCCTCGCCGGCAAGCCGGTAGCCGCCCGCACGCGCGACCGCGACGGGCACGCTCAGCAGGTACCGCGCCGGCCGGCCGGCCGCGGGCCGGGTGATCGTCACGAGCCAGCCGTTCGCCCGCAGCAGCGACAGCTGCCGCTGCACGTGGGTACGGCTGAAGTTCGTCTGCTCGCAGAGCAGCGACAGGCCGGGCGAGGTGACGTAGGCACCGCTCGGCGCCGGCCGG
The DNA here is from genome assembly GCF_949319125.1 of Frankia sp. Hr75.2. NCBI lineage: Bacteria > Bacillati > Actinomycetota > Actinomycetes > Frankiales > Frankiaceae > Frankia > Frankia sp. Hr75.2. Next base: position 43,971 of record NZ_CASGGV010000277.1, read on the forward strand.
TCCGCCGGGGCGCAGTGCGTACAGATCGTGAAGGCGACGAGCTTCATCGCGGGCGTGACGCCCGACTTGACGTTCAGGAGAGCGTCGTGCCAGTCCGCCGTGCTCGCGACCGGGACACCTCGATCGGGAGTACTGACCATCACTAGGGCGCCAGGAATGACTAACTGGGTCATGGTGTCGGAAGCCACGTTCCTCCTTCCCTCAGATGGCGGGCGTCTCCCGGTGCCGGAGGCCGCCGCCCCCGCGGCTCCTCCGCTCGCGACCGACCGGTCACGGGTACGCAGCCGCCGACTGGCGCGTTCGATGGTCTTTGGTATCAGTCGTGGAGGCCGTCCAGTGATGCTGAGATCGCGTTGTTGTGCGGTCTCGTAGTTGTCCGATCGCTTTATCGGGCATTTAGCCAGGAACTCAGGGCGCGCGCTCCCGGGGGCACGGCGCTCACCCCCGGAGCGCGCAGGTTGTCGAATGCACCTTTGTCATCTGAGCCAGGCCGCTCCGGCAGCACCCGGAACCCCGGCGGGGAGACAACGATACGCGGGCCTTCGTCCGCTCACGTACGTTACTCCGCCCCCCGCGGCGACGCGCCGGGGCCGACCACCGCCCACCCACGTCCAGAACACAGCTCCCTCACCGCGTCGTGTGACCGCGAAGTCACCGGGTGCTCCAACCGTCGGCGGTGACCTCGATGCGCGGACGCAGAGCATACAAAGAGCGCACACCGGCCGGGGAGGGAATCGTCCGTGACAGTCCGGAATGATCGGCACCACCCGGTTGGGCCCGCCGGCTCCGAGCCAGACTGCGCACAGCGAGGCCACGCTCCGGCCACGGCGCATGATTCGATCGAATTTTCTCTGCTGCGCCGAGGTCAAAAACCTCTCGCGAATCACAACGTTGAGGATCTTTATTCGCAATCATCGGCACACATCAGAGTCGAGCTCAACCCAAAAAAGCGACAACTGATTGATGTCACAGCGGTGTCCGGCCGCCCGCCACCCCCACCCGGCAACAACGATCTGCTCGCCAGACAGCTCGGGTTCCCGCTTGACGAGCCGGGTAGGTCCGCTCCGACGGCACGTCCCGCCGCCGTCGCCGAGGCGCGACCCGGGACGGACAGATCGCGCCGAGCAGGAGGACAACGATGACCGACGGCGCCCCGACCGGCACGCAGGCGGACCAGACCCCGGAACGAACCGGCGCGCCGGCGACCGAGCGGCACAGCGGACCTACGGTGGGCACAGCAGCCGACATCGTGGTCGGGATCGACGGATCCCTCGGCTCCGCGGCGGCGTTGACCTGGGCGGTCGCCGAGGCCGGCCGGCGCGGCCTGCGGGTGCGCGCCGTCCTCGGGTCCTGCGCCGACGAGCAGCCCACCGCCGTACGCAGGTCCGCCGACGCGATCGCCGGGCCGCACGACGAGGCCACCTTGGCCTTCGCGGCCAGCCACCTCCTTCATGAGACGATCAGTGCTGCCCCCATCCCCGCGGGACTCGAGGTCCTCGAGGAGGTGGTGGACGCTCCTGGCGCCGAGGCCCTGCTCACCGCCGGCCGGGACGCCGCCATGATCGTCGTCGGAGCGCGCGGGCGCGGGCTCCTGCACCGCCTGCGGCTCGGATCGGTGAGTACGTCCGTGGCCGTCCATTCCCCCGTGCCAGTGGTCGTCGCGCGACTCCCCCGTTCGGGGGATGCCGGCGAGCCCGATGCGGACGGCCTCGCCGGTGCCGGGCCGGTCGCCGACGGGCGGCTGAGCCCCACGAGCGCACCGGGGCAGGGCCCGCCGCACCGGCGGCCGGTGGTCGTCGGGGTCGACGGCTCACCCAACTCGCTGGCCGCGCTGCGGTGGGCCGCGGTCACGGCGGCACTGCGTGGGGCACCGCTGCATGTCATCCACAGTTGGCTCGCCGCGGTCCCCCTCCCGCTCGCCGAGACGTCCGGGGAGATCGTGCAGGCGCTCGAAGGCCAGGCGCGGGCCGTGCTGGACGAGTCCATCGAACAGGTCCTCGGCCCGATCCCCGGCGGCGAGCCAGGGAAGCCCGCCGAGCCGGGCGGTACGGAGCCCGCCGTGCTCCGGCTCGCCGCTCCGGCGCCCGGCTCCGGGGAGATCGACGTCTGCCGTCAGCTGGTACCCGCCTCTGCCACCCGGGCCCTCCTCGAGGCCAGCCACGACGCCGACCTGTTGGTCGTCGGAGCCCGGGGCAGGGGCGGATTCACCGAGCTCCTCCTGGGCTCGGTCAGCCACCAGACGATGCTGCACTCCGCCGCCCCCGTAGCGATCATCCGGGCCTGACGCCTGACGCCCGGAGAAGGCCGCTCAACGAGGCGGCGGACCGCGGTCGGTCGAAGCCCACTGGACGCCCGCCAGCGCCGGCTTCAGGCCGTCCCAGTCGCGCCAGTCCAGCCGGTTGTCGGTGCCGGTCTGATCCCACGGGTTGCGGAGGAGGACCTGCCTCGTCCGCGCGTCCGCCTTCAGTACCGCGTAGGCGTGGTTGGGCACCAGCCCGCAACCCGGCGGCGGGTCCGAACGCGTCACGACGGTCACCACCCCACCGGCTGCCAGCCTGGCGGCGAGCTCGTCGACACCCACGGCGGACGGCGGGCGGCGGGCGGCGGGCGGCGGTTGTGCCGGTCAGGTACTCCATCGCGGTGGCGGGGTCACCGCCCTCGAGACGCGCGTAACTGCCGGCCGTCCGCGCACAGGCCTTCTCGTAGAGCGCGGCCCAGAGCTCCGGCTCGCCCGCGGCGTTGTCCGCGTCCGCGGCGATCTCCTGCCCGGCCTCCGCCCGGGCAGGCAGGCTTCTGGTGACCGTGACCGGGACCGCGCCGGTAGGAAGGTGGACGGTGACGCTGACCGTCCCGTTCGGGTTCTCCCGCAGATTGCGGCGCAGCAGCCCCGGATCGGCCTGCGCGATACCGATGAGCGCGGCCAGGAGGTAGCAGTCCCCCACCGCGCCCTGGCCGACGTCCGACGGGGTGACACCGCTCGCCCAGACCGGATCGCGACCGTGGTCGCGCATCGTCAGGTCGCCGGTGGACGGCGGATGCCCCGCGGTGTATGCCCACGGCCGGTACCGCCCGCCCATGGACGGTTCGAGGCCGGGGAACAGCCGCGCGATCTCGGCCACCATCGACGCCGGCGCCCCGCGCAGGAGCAGGTCACCAAGGGAGAGGACGGCCGGCAGGAGGCCCAGCGTGCGCAGCTCCACCCGGGTCGGCGCGATACGGACCGCGGCGGCGAGCACCTCCAGCGGGCGCCCCCGCAGCCCGCCGATGACCGCCCGCAGCTCGGCCGGGCCGAGCCGGCCCAGCCGGGTGGACAGCTCGCTCAGCTCACGCGGATCGAGGCGGAACGGGTCCGCGCCGATCGACGCGGTCAGCTCGGCCACGGTGCGCGCTGTGTCCGCGCCCGCCGACCGCGGTTCGGTGAGCCGGGCGGCGTGCTGCATCTCGGGACCCGGCGCCCGCTCCACGGCCGGAGCGGATGTCGCAAACCCGCCGGACCCGCCGGACCCGGCAGACGCGCCAGACGCGGCGTAGGCCAGTCTGCCGTCGATGGCGCCGGCCATGTCGGGTGCCTCGGCCGCCACCCGGTCTAGGCCCCGACAGCACCCCTCCGCCGCCAGGGCACCACCCATGTCACCGGGCAGGGCGTGCGCCACGCGCCTGACCTCGGCCGCGAGCCGGGCCGCGTCGTCCGCGGCACGCCGGAGCCGGCGGGCCAGCTCCGCGAGCCGCTCCGGAGAGAAGGCAACGCCCACGACGGCCGGATGAGAGACGGGCGAGCGCGGGGCGCTCACCGCCGCCGGCCCGAGCGTCACGGCCCCCCAGGCGCCCCGAGCCGCAAGGAACTCCAGACGCACCGCCTGCTCCCGCGCCGCACGGGCGCCGGCCGCGAGCGCGGACGTCCACTCGTCGATGCGGCCATGGCAGCGGCGCTGCCAGGGTGACCGCCAGGTCTCGTCGTCATCCAGGACGATCACCGGCGCAAGCAACGACGAGCTCTCCACCGCGACCCGGCGCAGCAGCACCGCCGCCGCGGCGGCGACCGGAGCCCCTTCGGCCCACTGCCCTTCGATCCACTGCCCTTCGATCCGCTGCCCCTTGATCGACAATAGTCACACTCCGACCACATCCGTGACACGAAACGTGATGATCAACGGTATCCGCGTTCCACCCGCGGTGGACCAGCGCGTCGGTAGAGGACAACAGACAGTTCCGTCAGTCAGAGCAGCGGCCGCAGGTCGAGGGCGGCGCTAGAGGCCGGCCGCCGCCATCACGCGCAGGCACCGCTTCTCGAGGTGTGTGACGACCTGCCAGTACTCGCGGAACGCTGGGTTGGTCGTCTGGCCGTGGTGGTAGCGGAAGTAGATCTGCTGCGCGATGACAGCCAGCCGGAACAGCCCGAACACCTGGTAGAAGGGCCATCTGCCGACGTCCAGCCCGCGCCGTGCCGCGTAGTACTCGACGATCTCCGCCCGGGTGGGCATGCCCGGGCTGTGGGTCGGCTGGCGCCGGGTGAGCCGGAAGAGGTCGTCGTCGTCAGCCTGCACCCAGTACGCGAGGGCACCCCCGAGGTCCATCAGCGGATCGCCGAGGGTGGCCATCTCCCAGTCGAGGACGCCACTGATTCGGGGGAGGCCGTCGTCGTCGATACGGGCCACGTCGAAGACCACGTTGTCGATGCGGAAGTCGTTGTGGATGACGCACGTCGCGACGTCCTCGGGGGCGTACTCCATGAGCCAGCGCACGACGACCTCGAAGGAGGGCACGTTCGGCGTGCGGGCCTCCCGGTAGCGCCGGGCCCAGCCGGTCAGCTGCCGATCGACATACCCGGCACCGCGTCCCAGGTCGGACAGCCCGTGGGCGACCGGGTCGATGTCATGCAGGGCGACCAGGAGATCCACGACGTGGAAGGCGAGACGGCGCGTCCGCTCCGGGTCGAAGGTGAGTGAGCGCGGGAACTCCGAGCGCGGGATGACGCCGGGCACCCGCTCCATGATGTAGAACTCCGAGCCGATCACCGTGGGGTCGTCGCAGAAGGCGACCATCCGCGGGACGTACCGGAACGCCGGGCGCAGCCGGGCCTGCACCCGGTACTCCCGTGCCATGTCGTGTGCGCCGGACGCCTTCCGCCCGTGCGGCGGCCGCCGCAGGACGAGGTCGCGGTCCTCGTAGCGCAGGAGGTAGGTCAGATTGGACGCGCCGCCGGAGAACTGCCGGACCTGCGGGCGGCCCGGCGGCGGGATGGAACGGGCGACGGGCGGGCGCTCGGTCAGCACCCCCGCGCCGGTCGCGACCCCCATCTCGGCCGCGCCGACCGCGGCCCGCTCCTGCAGCCGGCGCCGAAGCCAGCCGTCCACCGCGGGTACGTCGAACGCGTCCTCGTCGCGCACCGGGCGTGACCCCGCGAGATCATCCACCGCCATCCGCCGAGCCTAGTGCCGGGAACGGCTGTCCGACCGAGGCATCGGCAGGAGTGACCGCGGACGATCGGCGGCGGTCAGCCGCTCTCGCCGTCGGCGGATTCCACCGCGGCGACGTCGGCCCGCGCCGCCGTGGGCGGACGGTCCTCCGGCTCGGTGCCGCCCGATGGGAGCGGGCCCGGTGGGAACGGACGCTGTGCGGGCAGGTCAGCGCGGGGAGGCCCGCCGCGCGCGGCGGGAAGCACCGCCGTGAGGACCACGGAGGAGGGCACACCCACCGGGTGGTCCGTACCCGTCCCGTGGTCTGTTCCAGTCCGCGGATCCGTATCAGTCGTGTTCCCGACACCCGTGCCGACACCCACGCCACCGAGGGCTCCGGACGGCGAGCCGGCAAGCGACGCGGTGGCCTCACCCGCCCGTCCCCACAGCCGCTGGCCGGCGGCGATGGTCCACAGTCGCATCCGGGCGTGCGCCTCGAGCCGGGTCAGCTGAACCGCCGTGGCCACCAGGCTGCCGCCGATCACGCCGTCCAGCCAGTAGTGGTTCGCGGTGATCACGACGACGACGGTTGTGATCACCGGGTGCGCGATGATGAGCCACCGCGCGCGTGAGCGCAGGATGCTCACCACTCCCCAGGCGACCAGGATCGACCAGCCGACGTGCAGGCTCGGCATGGCCGCGTACTGGTTGGCCACCGCGTCACCGGCGGTGTACGGGGACGGCCCGAAGACCGCGCCGGTGTCGACGAGGGTGACGTGCGGCAGTTCCTGCGGCAGGAACCGGGGCGGCGCCAGCGGGTACAGAATGTGGATCATGAGCGCGGCGCCGGTCGACACGAGGATCACCGTGCGCACCCGGGGCCAGTAGTCCCGGTGGCGGATCATCACCCACAGCAGGAACGCGATCGACGCCGGGAAGTGGACCCCGACGTAGAAGCGGTTCGCCAGCTCCAGCAGCTCCGTGGAGTGCAGCGCGAGCTGCTGGACCGCGGACTCGTTGGGCAGGTCGAGCAGGCGTTCCAGGCTCCAGACGTCCCGCGCGTTGGCCAGCGCCTCGGGCTCCCGGCCGACGGCCATCTGCCGCCCCATGCGATAGATCATGTAGAGCGCGGCGAGCAGCAGCACCTGGCCGGCGAAGAAGAGCGTCGTGGCCGCCACGCGACCGGTGCGGGTCGCCCGCCACCCGGCGCTCCCCGAGCCGACCGTGACAGAACCGGTCGCGGACCCGGCCCGCCCGTGCGAAGGAAACGGAATGCTCACCATGAGCCGCCCCGGTGCATCTCACGCCCTCCCGCCGACATGCCCCGTTAACCTCACGTTCTTACCGGCCGATCGGTAAGTAGAGCAAGCTCCTGGGAAGTGTGACCCCGCACTCATCCCCCGGAGACGGCCACGCACTGACCCTCAGTCGCCACGCTCGCTGCGGTCCGCCATCAGCCCGGCACGCATGCGACACGCCGGTCGCCACGACGGGTGACAGTGAGATAAACCAACGGCGAACAACCCTCGGCTATTTCCACCACATCGGGCACTTTCACCCACCGTCGTGTCAGATGCCCGACACCTGTCAGCCACACTTGTGCCCGGCTTGGGCACCGGCATGCCAACAACATGCGGATTCGGCGGTCCGTGGGCGAAGTGTCCGGACTGGACCCACCGTGCACGTCAGGGCGAGACATGGCGCACACCGGGACGTCGGAGCCGACGACTATAGCCGAAATCACATAGTCAGCTCACGGCCGAGGCCGCCGCGGCCGCCGCGGCACCACCCGACGTCCCGCCCCCCCGCGCAAAATTGATGAAACGGACCTTCGCGGCGTTCCTCCCCCTCCAAGCTGCCCGTGGCCGCGAACCGTGTTACTCCGGAACTACCGCTCCACCGGGGCGGCGCCGGCGCTCGCACCCCGGGCCGGCCGCGCCGGAGGAGCCCGCCGGACAGCCGTGGCGGGCGCGCAGCGATGCGCGTCGCCTCGGTCGGCGGCGTTGCGCACCAATGGCCGAAGGGAGACACATCATGTACGCATCCGTCGGGGACCGCTTCGTCGTCCACGGCCGGACGGTCGGGTGCCCTGAGCGCCATGGGGTGATCATCGAAGTCCGCGGCGTCGCCGGTGGCCCTCCGTACCTGGTCCGCTGGGATGACGGCCATGAGGGCCTGTTCTTCCCGGGTGCCGATTCCACGATCGAGCTGCGGCCGGCGCGGGAGCACGCGAGGGCCTGACAACACCTGATCTGACAGCACCTGACAGCAACCGAAGGCGCCCGTCGCCCGGTCCGCCGGGCGTCCGGGCACCTCGCCCGGATGTGACGGACGCTCCGCACATTTCCTGAGCGCCCACACACGCTCGTCCGGACACCCGTTTTTCCGGAGATCGATAGACCGCACGTGCAGTGCCGATCCGAACCCGGCGCACCCGCTCGTACCGGCGGGACTCCTCCTACCAGGGTCAAAGTCCCGCTACCAGCATCGACTGGTCGGTGGTGAGCGGAACCGTCCGAGGCCGTATGCCGGCCTCGGGATGATTTTCTCCCGCGCAAGGGGTCGGCATGCGGATGTGACGTGCGCTATACACCTTGGAAACCGTTCACGGACGGACCTCACAGGCCCCCCGCGAACATCTTCGATCCCCGGAGCAGCCTGATGCCAAGCTCGCCAGCGCCGTCCGACCCGTCCGCCCCATCTGGTGGGTCGGCGCGATTCTGGTCGGGCCTCGGACGCACGGTCGGCCGCCGGACGGGCGTGGTGGCCGCGGTGACCTTGATCATCACCGCGGTGCTCGGTCTCGGCCTGACCAAGCTGGAGTTCACCACCGGCCAGGACAACTATCTCAATTCCGACTCGCAGGTCGCCAAGGACAACGTCGCCTACCAGAACCTCTTCGGCGGCCAGGCGATGATCGTCCTGTTCACCACGAAGCCTGGCGCGGATCTCGTCGACCTCTTCACCACCGGCAATGTCAAGAAGTTCCGCGATCTCTCCGCGCGACTGGAGAAGGACCCGCGCATCGAGAGCGTGATCACCCCGCTCACCGCGCTGCAGTTCACCGCGAACCTGGTCACCAGCCCGGACGGGAATCCGATCAGCAGCCCGGCGGGGCAGATCCTGCTCGATGCCCAGAGCCGCGATCCGAATCCGGACTCCGCAAAGCGGCGGCTTGCCGACTCGCTGCGCACCCTGGAACGAATCAACGCGATACCCGCGGATCGGCGTGAGTTCGACGATCCCGACTGGGCGGACTTCCTGCTGCACGACAACACCGGTGCCGTCCGCAAGTCGCTCGAGTCGTTCTTCCCGACCGACCGGACGGCGCAGATGATCGTCCGGTTGAAGGGGAACGCGTCCATCAAGGAAGAGGGCCACGGAGCGTCCGCCACCGAGGCCGCGATGCAGGACCTGACCTTCGACAACGCCGACGTCATGACGACCGGCGCCGCCGTGCTGCTCCGTGACATCAACGACTACCTGCGCGGCGGCTTCCTCACGCTCGGAGCCATCTCGCTGGTCATCATGGCCGGGCTGCTGCTGGTCGCCTTCGCCGTGCGCTGGCGGCTGCTGCCGCTCGGGGTGGTGGCGGTCGGCCTCGTCTGGGCGTTCGGGCTCGCGGGCTATCTGGGCGTGCCGCTGTCCGTCGTGACCATCGCCGGCATGCCCGTCCTGCTCGGGGTCGGCATCGACTTCGCGGTCCAGCTGCACAGCAGGGTCGAGGAGGAGGCACAGCTCGACCGGGCCCGCGATCCCGTCGCCGAGGCGCTGGCCCGGCTGATGCCGGCCCTGGCGGTGGCCACCGTCGCCGGAATCGTCGCGTTCCTCGCGCTGGAGTTCAGCAAGGTGCCGATGATCCGCGACTTCGGCGTCCTGCTCGCGATCGGCCTGCCGGTCATCGTCGTCGCGACCGTGCTGCTGAGCGCCGCCTCGCTCGGGTTCCGGGAGCGCCGCTCCCCCACCGCGCCGAAGGACTACTCACGAGGCCCGCTCGGACGCGCGGTGGTCGCACTCGGCTCGCTACCTCGAGTGACCGCCATCCCACTCGTCGTGCTCGCGGCCGCGATCTTCACCGGTGGGCTGGTCGTCGAGGGCGACCTGAAGGTCCAGACCGACCCGGAGAAGTGGGTGAGCCAGGACTCCCAGGTCGTGCACGACATCCAGGACCTCAAGGCGCAGACGGGGTCCAGCAGCGAGCTGGGCGTCTACATCCAGTCCGGTGACGTCTTCGACGACAGGACGGTGAAGTTCGTCCACGACTTCACCTACCAGCAGCTCAAGGAGCACCCCCAGAAACTGCTGACGGCGTCCAGCCTGGTGACGACGATCAGCTTTCTCATGGAGGTGCCCGACACCACGCTCCTCGCCCCGACCGGCGCGGACATCGAGCGGGCCTACCGGGTCACGCCGGAAGCGATCCAGAAGAGCACGGTCAACCTGGACGGCAAGGCACTCAACCTGATCTTCCGGACCGGGCCGGGCGCGCTGGAGGAACGCGCGGTCGTCGTCGACGACATCCGGGCGACGGTCAGCCCGCCCGAGGGGATCCGCGCGACGCCGTCCGGCCTGGCCGTCGTCGGCACCGGCCTGCTGGAGAACTTCGAGAAGAACCGCGTCGAGCTGACGTACTTCGCGCTCATCGGCGTGTTCCTGATCCTGCTGCTGTGGCACCGGAACATCGTCCGCGCGGTGGTGTCGGTGATACCCGTGCTGATCGCGGTGGGGCTCACCGCGATCGTCTCCTGGCTCGCCGGCTTCGACCTCAGCCCGCTGACGGCGGTCGGCGGGCCACTCGTGATCGCGCTGTGCACGGAGTTCACGACACTGATCGTCATGCGGCACATCGAGGAGCGCCGCCGCGGGCGCGACCCGCTGGCCGCCATCGAGGAGGCGGCGGCCCGCACCGGGCGTGCCTTCATGGTGTCCGCGCTCGCCGCGGTGATCGGGATCGTGGTCCTGGCGTTCAGCTCGTTGCCGCTACTGCGCGACTTCGGCCTGGTGGTGGCCCTGAACGTGGGCGTCGCCCTGCTCTCCGCGCTCGTCGTGCTGCCGCCGCTGCTGCTGTGGGCGGACGAGCGCGGCTGGGTCTACCGCGGCCCGCGGCTCGCGGCCGGCGCGATCCCGCTGCCCACCCCGGCCCCCGCCGGCGCCGGGGTGGGTGGGCCGCCCGGGCCGGACGGCAGCTCGGCACCGCCCGCCGGCAGCTCGGCACCGCCCGCCAGCAGCTCGGCACCGCCCGCCAGCAGCTCTACCCCGCCCGCCGCAGGGGGCTCGGCCGGGCCCACCCCCGAGAGCTGACGGCGCGGTCGGCTCCGCCCTTACCGGGCGGGCCGACGGACCCGGTCCGGTGTGACGCGGCCGGACCGGGTCTTCGTCGTTCGGCACCCCTGTGGCACGCTCGACTGACTCGCGCTGTCGCGGCGGACGGCTGTCCGCCATGCCGGCAGCCCGGAAGCGGAACGTGACACCGCCGTACAGGCTCGGCAGCCACCGAGCGCAATGAGGAGAGGGCATGACTTTCGACTTCAAGGTCGCGGATCTCGCGCTGGCCGAGTTCGGCCGCAAGGAGATCCGGCTTGCCGAGCACGAGATGCCCGGGCTGATGGCCACCCGCGCCGAGTACGCGGCCAGCCAGCCACTCAAGGGCGCCCGGATCATGGGCTCCCTGCACATGACGATCCAGACCGCGGTCCTGATCGAGACGCTCGCCGCCCTCGGCGCGGACGTCCGGTGGGTGTCCTGCAACATCTTCTCCACGCAGGACCACGCCGCGGCCGCGGTGGTCGTCGGGCCGAACGGCTCCAAGGACGACCCGAAGGGCGTGCCGGTCTTCGCCTGGAAGGGCGAGACCCTCGATGAGTACTGGTGGTGCACCGACCAGGCGCTGTCCTGGCCGGACGGCGGCGCGCCGAACATGATCCTCGACGACGGCGGTGACGCCACCCTGCTCGTCCACAAGGGCGCCGAGTTCGAGAAGGCCGGCGCCGTCCCGGCGACCGACGCCTCGGACTCCGAGGAGTACGCGATCATCCTGGAGACGCTGCGCCGCACGATCTCCGAGAAGCCCGGCCGGTGGACGACGACCGCGACGTCGGTCAAGGGTGTCACCGAGGAGACCACCACCGGCGTGCACCGGCTGTACGAGATGGCGAAGGCCGGCACGCTCGCCTTCCCCGCCATCAACGTGAACGACTCGGTCACCAAGTCGAAGTTCGACAACAAGTACGGCTGCCGCCACTCCGTCATCGACGGGCTGAACCGGGCGACCGACGTGCTCATCGGCGGCAAGGTCGCGGTCGTCGCCGGCTACGGCGATGTCGGCAAGGGCTGCGCGGACGCGCTGCGCGGCCAGGGCGCCCGCGTCATCGTCACCGAGATCGACCCGATCTGCGCGCTGCAGGCCGCTATGGACGGCTTCCAGGTCGCCACGCTCGAGGACGTCGTCTCGACCGCCGACATCTTCGTGACGACCACCGGCAACTACGACATCATCACGGCCGCGCACATGGCCGCGATGAAGCACCAGGCGATCGTGTCGAACATCGGGCACTTCGACAACGAGATCGACATGGCCGGCCTCACGAAGACTCCCGGCATCGAGAAGATCAACATCAAGCCGCAGGTCGACGAGTGGGTGTTCCCGGACGGGCACTCGATCATCGTGCTGGCCGAGGGCCGGCTGATGAACCTCGGCTGCGCCACCGGCCACCCGAGCTTCGTGATGTCGAACAGCTTCACCAACCAGGTGATCGCCCAGATCGAGCTGTTCACCAAGACCGAGCAGTACCCGGTCGGCGTCTACACGCTGCCCAAGCACCTGGACGAGAAGGTCGCCCGGCTGCACCTGGACGCCCTGGGCGTCAAGCTCACGACGCTGACGAAGCAGCAGGCCGACTACATCGGCGTGCCTGTGGAGGGCCCGTACAAGCCGGACCACTACCGCTACTGAGCACAGGCGCTCGCCTCGCCGAGCCGCCGTGAACACGAGGGCCGTCCCGATCGATCGGGACGGCCCTCGTCGTCACCGGGCCCCGGCCTCCGTGCACCGCCCGGAGAGTTCGCGGCCCGCGGTGCGGGGAGCTCAGGCGGCCGGGACGCCGGGATCGGTCTGGGACCAGCACACGGTGGTCCAGACGACCGTGCCGGCGCCGTCCGAATCCGGCGCGGTGCCGCTGTCGGTGAACGCGCCGACCTCGGTCGCGCCGCCCTCGGTCGCGGGGCTGGTGGTCGCGGGGCTGGTGGTCCCGGGGCTGGTGCTCCCGGGGCTGCCCGCGACCACGGACTGGGCGCCGGCCGGTGCCGACTCGGGATCCAGCGACGGGAGCGAGTACCAGCCGGCGGGCAGCAGCGCCCCGGAGTCCGCCACGACGTGCGTCTCGAAATCGGCCGGGATCACGTCAGGGACCACCAGCTCGGAGGCACCGGACGGGCAGGTCAGGCCGGGTGTGTGGGTGACCTCGGCGGATGGCTGGTCCGTGCCCGACTCCGTGCGGCACAGCACCGCGGACCGGGGCGGCCAGAAGGACGCGGTGTGCGCGTAGTAGCCGCCCTCGAGCCGGACCGGCGGGCCGGGATCAGGTTCGTCGCCGGTGGCGGCGACCTCGAACTCCTGCCCGCCCGGGCACTCGGCCCCCGGGGTGCCACCTGCTCGGGCCGCCGTCTGGCCGGTGAACGCGAACGTGCCGGCGATCAGAACGGCCACGAGCCCCGCCCGGCCCACTGAGAACGATCGTGCGACGGTCATGGTGACACCCTCCCTCTACGGACGATCAGACAAACACGCCGGATGAACATCGGCGCCGAGTTCGTAGGCAACACACGGCCTGTCAGCTTGGCGACAGGGCACAGCCGGACCACCAGAGCCGCGGCGCGGCGACGCCCACCGCGCCGGCACCGGCGCACCAGCCGCGGCACGGCACCCCCGGCTCATGGCGCGACCGAGGCACGGCGGTACTCCAGTTCAGGTGCTCCCGCACGCTCCCGCGCCCCACGCTCCCGGCCCGTACGCGCGTAGCCGAGACGCGCGACGACGCGGAGCGCGTCCGGGGAGGCGCCGCGGATCCACAGCTCGCCGACCCCGGCGTGCCGTGGATCCCGACCCGGATCGAGGCGCGGCCCGGGTTCGAGGTCGCGGCGCAGCCAGATGTGGTCGATGCCCGCCTCGCTGTCGCGCACCGGCCCGAAACGGGCGGGCCGCGGCCGGTAGCCGGCCCGCCGGTAGAACTCCTCGGCCCTTTGCTGCGCGTGCAGTTCGATCGCGGTCAGCCCCCGCTCGGCCGCCAGTTGCTCGAGGGCCTCGGTGACGAACTGCCCGAGGCCCCGCCCGCGGTACGGGCGCCGGACGGCGACCCGCCCGACCACGCCGAACCTCCCGCGCCCGGCAGCCGGCTCCTGGGCACCCGCCGGGGTGATCAACCGTGCCGTCGCGAGCACCACGCCGTCCGCGCCGAGCAGGACGGCGTGGTCGGCGCTCGCGTCCAGGACGTCGCGCTCCAGCTCCTCGGGCACGCCCTGCTCCTCGATGAAGACCTCGTGGCGCAGACCGAACACCGCCGCCGGCGGGACACCCGCGACGAGCACGAAGGTCGGACCGCCCCCGGGGGCGCCGGCGACGGCCAGCGAGGGGGGCGTCACGGAAGGAACCGGGCAAACGGTGGCGGAGGGTGCACGGTTTGCCAGTGTAGGCAGTCAATCTAGCTCGGCAATCCGCGCACTTATTGATCAAATCAAACCATGAAAGCAAACCAAATCATCAACACACAGACAATCTGCCTCGCACCGTCGAAGAACGCACCCAGTCGAAGCCGGCCCGCTCGGCCGACCCAGATGTGCGGGGTTCCCAGTACAAGGGGGTGTAACTGTTACGTTGATAATGGTCTTTATTGATCATTGCGTGCCATGATGGTCGTGTGAACCTCAAGGAGTGGGCCGAGTCGCAGGGCATCGCCTCTGTGACGGCTCGCCGCTGGTTCAACGCCGGGAAGCTACCCGTCCCGGCCCGCAAGGTCGGCGGGCTGATCATCGTCGGGGATGTCGACCGGACCCCCTCCCCCGGTGAGACCGTGGTGTACGCCCGTGTCTCGTCCGCGGACCAGAAACCCGGCCTTGACCGGCAGGTCGCCCAGGTCACCACGTGGGCCACGGGCGAGGGCCTGCCGGTCGACCGGGTGGTGACCGAGGTCGGCTCGGGGCTGAACGGTCACCGGCGGAAGTTTCTTGACCTGCTCCGCCACCTGAGGGCCGTCACGATCATCGTCGAGCGTCGTGACCGGTTCGCCGGCGTCGGTGCCGAGTACGTCGAAGCGGCCTTTGCCGTGTCCGGCCGGCGGCTGCTGGTCATCGATCCCGCGAAGGTCGATGACGGCTGTGTCCGGGATATCACCGGGATCGTGACGTCGGTGTGCGCCCGGTTGTACGGCCGCCGCACCGCTGGGAACAGAGCGCGGCGGGCTGTCGAAGCCGCCGCTGGGGCCGCCGGGTGAGGACAGTGCAGGCTTACCGGTTCGCTCTGGACCCGAACGAGGTGCAGCGGGCCGCGCTTACCCGGCATGCCGGGGCGGCCCGGTTCGCCTACAACTGGGGCTTGTCGCGGGTGAAGGCCGCGCTGGCGCAGCGGGAGGCGGAGAAGTCCTACGGTGTGCCCGGGGATCTGCTGACCCCGGTGCCGTGGACGTTGCCCGCGTTGCGGTTGGAGTGGAACAAGGCCAAGGCGGGGGTCGCTCCGTGGTGGGCGGAGTGCTCGAAGGAGGCGTACAGCGCCGGACTCGATCAGCTCGCCCGGGGGTTGAAGAACTTCACCGCGTCCCGGCACGGGAGGCGGAAGGGCCGCCGGGTCGGTTTCCCCCGGTTCAAGAAGCGCGGGAAGGCCCGCGATTCGTTCCGCTACACCACCGGCTCCTACGGCCCGGACGGCGACCGGCATGTGAAGCTGCCCCGGATCGGCCGGGTGAAGGCCTGCGAGGCGATGGGCGCGCTGACCGGTCGGCTCGCCGGCGGCAGGGCCCGGCTGTTGGGCGCGACCGTGGCCAGGACCGCCAGCCGGTGGTTCGTGTCGTTCACCGTCGAGGTCGACCGGGAGGTTCCCACCGGCCCGTCGCGGTCGCAGCGCACGGCCGGGCCGGTCGGTGTCGATGTGGGCGTGAAGCATCTCGCTGTGCTTTCCACCGGGGAGATGATCGCGAACCCGAGGTATCTGGCCGGGTCATTGCGCCGGCTGCGGAGCGCTTCGCGGGCCTACGCCCGGTCCACCCCCGGATCGGCCGGACGGCGCAAGCGCGCGGCCCGGCTCGCCCGCATCCACGCCCGGGTCGCCCACCAGCGCCGTAACGGGTTGCACACGCTCACCACCCGGCTCGCGAAAACCCACGACACGATCGTCGTGGAAGATCTCCACGTTGCGGGGATGGTACGTAACCGGCGGCTGGCTCGTGCGGTCTCCGACACGGGGATGGCGCAGATCCGCCGCCAGCTCACCTACAAGACCGGCTGGTACGGATCGAGACTCATCGTTGCGGACCGCTGGTATCCGAGTTCGAAGACCTGTTCCGGCTGTGGCTGGCGAAACCCAAGCCTGACGCTGTCGGACCGCACCTTCCGCTGCCAGCCCTGCGGGCTGGTCCTCGACCGTGACGTGAACGCCGCGGTCAACCTGCGTAACCTCGTCGCCGCCAGTGCGTCGGAGACGGAAAACACCCGCGGAGCCGACCGTAAGACCCACTCCGGTGGGCGGGTGGCTGGGAAACGGGAACCCGGCACGGCCTCGGCCGGTCAGACCGGGAGCGCCGCCCCGCAAGGGACGGCAGGCTGACCGGTGAACGCCAAAACACACCGGAACGCAACAGTAGGAATCCCTCTTGTAACGCATCCTCAGGCGATCACACGCGAAACACCGAAGGCATGTCCTGGGACCGACCACCAGGACGGCGGGCGCGGGCCGCGGCGGCCACCCCGACACCACACAGACACGAAGAGGAACACGTGACTCGTCCAGACCGACGGCAACCGGTACGTCGAGCGCAGGCAGGGACCCGAACACTGGCAGGGGCCCAGGCGCCGGCAGGGGCCCGAATGCCGGCGGGGACCCGACCGCAGACGGAGACCGGGTACGCGGCGATCACGAACGGCCGGGACTGACCGTGGCCGCCACCCTCTACCCACCGGCCCGCAACCGCCCGGTCCGCAACACGTCCGGGACGATGGTGGAGCCGACCCGCGGGCTGATCCCCCACGTCCAGGTCGGCACCGGTTCGCTCTTCGGCTGGTTCGACAGTCCGGCCAGCCAGGTCAGCGCCCACCTGTGGCTGTCGAAGGCGGGCGAGTTCGAGCAGTACGTCCCGTTCGACCGCCGGGCCTGGGCGCAGGCCGCGGGCAACCCGTTCTGGATCAGCGTCGAGTGCGAGGGGTACGACTCCGAGGACTACACGGCGATCCAGGTACAGCGCCTCGGCGAGCTCTTCGCCTGGGGGATGCGTGAGTTCGGCTGGCGCCCCGAGATCACGGACTCACCCAACGGCTACGGGCTCGGCACGCACCGCATGGGCGGCGCGGCGTGGGGTGGTCACTCGTGCCCGGGGAACGTCCGCGCGAACCGCCGGGGCGACATCCTCGCGGCCGCGCTGGGGGCGTCCCCCGGGGGCTCGCTCGCGGACCCGCGGCAGCGGTACGCGGGGATGCCGACCTTGCGGGAGGGGATGAGCGGACCGGAGGTCGTCACCCTGCAGAACGCACTGAACATCATTTTCGGCCACGAGGCGCCGACGGGTGACCCCTACCGCCTGGCGCCCGACGGGGCCTACGGCGCGCGCACCACCGCCCGGGTTGCCTCGCTTCAGCGGTACGCGACGCCGTGGTTCGGCCGCATACCCGAGGACGGGGTCTGCGGCCCGAACACCTGGCGCAAGATCGGCTATGTCCTCACCGGGATGAACCGCCAAGTGTGAGTCGGCCGGGCCCGAGCCGGGGCCGAGGGTCGGGACCGGGACGGGACCCGCGGCGGCTCAGGCCTCGCGCAGGGCGTCCCGGAAGGAGACCCTCGCCCCGGTCCGCAGCACCGCGTTGCGGTAGATCCGCCCGGTGAGCCGGACGAGCACGCCGATCAGCGCCAAGGCGAGCACCACCGAGAGGACCAACTGCCACACCGGCGCCACCCCGAGCGCGATCCGCATCGGCATCAGCACCGGCGCGAAGATCGGCAGCAGGGACAGCACCGCGATCAGGCCGTTGTCGGGATCGCCCGGCACGATCGAGATCCCCAGCACCCAGGGCACCACGATCGCCAGCACGATGGGGCTCGAGATACCCCCGACGTCCTCCTGCCGGGAGACCATCGCCCCGACCGCGGCGAACGGGAGGGCGTAGAGGAAGAACCCGATGACGTACCAGACCACCGACCAGATCACCGTCCCGGTGGCCTCGCCGGAGGGCAGCGAGAGCGCGCCGGTGACCAGCGCGGCGACCAGGCCCCCGCCGGCCAGCACGATCATCTGGATCAGCGCTACCAGCCCGATGCCCAACACCTTGCCGGCCATGAGCGTCCACGGGCGGACCGTCGACAGCAGCAGCTCGACCACCCGGCTCGACTTCTCCTCGATCACCCCCTGGGAGACGGCCGGCCCGTAGAGCATCAGGCCCATGTAGATCAGCAACGCGGCGGCGATCCCGAGGACGAGCCGCTCGCCCTGGTGGGCCGGCGCCGGGTCGAGCTGGGTGACATCGACCCGCGTGGCGGCGACCGCCTCGTTCACCCGGGCCGGGTCGCCGCCGAGCACGCTGATCTCGTTGTCGAGAACCTGCTGGCGGGCCACAACAGCCAGCACGGCGCGCCACTCGTCGTTCAGGTCCTCCTTGACGGCAACGCGCAGGCCGTTCGGGGACGCGGTCACGAGGGCGTCCAGATCGCCGTCGGCGACCTGGCGCAACCCGGTGGCCTCGTCGGGCACCTCGCGGGTCGTGATGCCGACGTCCAGGCTCCGGGCGGCGGCGGTGAGCGGCGCCGTGATCGCGGACTCCGCCGCCGTCACGCCGACGGACTCCGTCGAATCGCCGCCGCCGACCAGGTCGATCACGACCGCGGCGCCGACGAGCAGGACGAGGAGGGCGACGGTGGTGATCCGGAAGACCTTGGAACGCAGCCGTACGCCGAGCTCGCGACCGGCGACGAGCCGCACGGTCGCCCAGGAGCCCAGCGCCGGATAGTCGCCCCGGCCGCCGGAACCCGGCGCCGGCGCCGGCCCGGCGCCGGTCTGGGCCGGGATGCCTGGGGCCGGGCCGGCCGTGGCCTCGCGGCCGTGTTCGTGATCGGATTCCGGGCTCATGCCACCGTCACCTCGTCCGTCGCGCCCGCCGTGTCAGATCCGGAGCCGGTACGGGAGCGGACGCCGGGGGCGCCCTCGTCGGTGCTCACCGCGGAGCGGAACAGCTCGGCGAGTGACGGCCGGCCGCGGCGGAACTCCCGCACCGGACCGACCGCCAGCGCCCGGCGCAGCAGGTCCTGGTCGTCGGCGCCAGGAGCGAGGTCGACCACCGTACGGTCCCCCTCGGTGGCGCGGACGGTCATCCCGGGCAGGTCCTCGGCCCAGCCCGGTGGGGCCCCGGGCACCTCGACGACGATCCGCTCGGTGCCGTCCGCCCGCAGCTCGTCGACCGTGCCGGCGGCGACCATCCGCCCGGCGGCGACGATGCCGACCCGGTCGCAGAGCCGCTCGACGAGCTCGAGCTGGTGGCTGGAGAACACCACGGGAACCCCCTCGTCGCACTTCTCCCGCAGCACCTGGCTCATGACGTCGACCGCGACCGGGTCGAGCCCGGAGAACGGCTCGTCCAGCACGAGGACCTCCGGGTCGTGCACGAGCGCGGCGGCGAGCTGGACCCGCTGCTGGTTGCCGAGGCTGAGCTTCTGCACCTCGTCGTCCCGCCGCGCCGCGACGCCCAGCCGCTCGAGCCAGGCGTCGGCGGAGCGGCCGGCGGCAGCGGCCGGCATCCCGTGCAGCCGGGCGAGGTGGACGAGCTGGTCGCGGACCTGCATCTTCGGGTACAGGCCCCGTTCCTCGGGCATGTACCCGATCCGGCGGCGGGCGGCGAGGTCGACCGGGCGGCCGGCCCACCGGACCTGCCCGGCATCGGCCGCGAGCACCCCGAGCACGATGCGCATCGTCGTCGTCTTGCCCGCCCCGTTGCTGCCGACGAAGCCGAACAGCTCCCCCTCGCGAACGTCGAAGGTCATGCCGTCGAGCGCGACGACCTCGCCGTACCGCTTGCGCACATCGTCGATCTCGAGCCGCCTGTCCGGCATCGACCACCTCCGCGTCACGTCCTGCTGCTGGACGACCACATAGTACCGAGCTAAAGTGATATCACTTTGATACCTCGGCGCTAGCGCAGAGGTAGCCGGGCCCGACCAGCACACCAGGTCGGAACGCGACGAGCGGACCGGCTCGCCAGATCCAGCTCCTCATTCGGAGGCACACATGAGCACCGAGGCACCGCAGGTGGACGTCGAACATGTCGTTGTCGACATGCCCGAACCGAGCGTCCGGGAACACCACGCGAAGGACCACTCGGGCCTGTTGGCCCTGCTGGCGGGCCTGTTGGGCATGCTGGCCTGCCTCGCGATCGGTATCGCCGGGATCGTCGTCGCCGCCGACCACTCCGCCCCCGTCGGCGCCGTCCTCATCGTGGTCGGCGTGCTCGGCCTCATCGCCGCGTTCTTCGCGCTGTGCGGCCTGACCGCCGTCGCGCCGGGCGAGGCCCGGGTCGTCGCGCTGTTCGGCCGCTACGTAGGGACGATCCGCACCACCGGGCTGCGCTGGGTGAACCCCTTCACCACGCGCAAGAAGGTCTCCACCCGCATCCGCAACCACGAGAGCGGCGTGGCGAAGGTGAACGACGCCGACGGAAACCCGATCGAAATCGCGGCCGTCGTGGTCTGGCAGGTGAAGGACACCGCGCAGGCCGTCTTCGAGGTGGACGACTTCGTCGAGTTCGTGGCCATCCAGTCCGAGACCGCCGTGCGGCACATCGCGACGAGCTACCCCTACGACGCGGCCCCCGAGGTCATGTCGCTGCGCGACAACGCCGAGGAGATCACCGCGAAGCTCTCACTGGAGATCGCGGCCCGGGTCGCCTCCGCCGGTGTACACGTGATCGAGTCCCGCATCACCCGGCTGGCGTACGCGCCGGAGATCGCCCAGGCGATGCTCCGGCGCCAGCAGGCGGGCGCCGTCGTCGCGGCCCGCTCGCGGATCGTCGAGGGCGCCGTGGGCATGGTCGAGGCAGCGCTGGAACGCCTCGACCGGGAAAACATCATCGAGCTGGACGAAGAACGGAAGGCAACCATGGTCAGCAACCTGCTCGTGGTCCTGTGCAGCGAACAGTCGACGCAGCCGGTCATCAATGCCGGATCCCTCTACACCTGAGCCGCGGGAGCCGGTGACGGTACGTGGCCGAACGGAAGAAGATCCTGCTGCGCCTCGACCCGGCCGTCCACGACGCGCTGGCGCGATGGGCGTCGGACGAGCTGCGCAGCACCAACGCACAGATCGAGTTCCTGCTGCGGGCCGCGCTAGCGGACCGGGGCCGGCTACCGAGGGAGGCCGGCGCAATGCCGCGCCGCGGGCGCCCACGGCAGGACACCACCACCGACCCCGAGCCCGGCCCCGAGGACGCCCCCTCGACCGAGGCGGTGGACGTCCGCCGCACCCCACCACCGTGATCGGCACCTGGGAGGAGACCCGTCATGCAACCACCACCGTCGCTGCCGGCCCAGCTCTATCTGCTGGCCTACAACCTGGAGCGGGACCGCATGTACCGCTCGCCCTATCTGGGTCGCGCGCTACGCGCGGCCGCCGCGACCGAGCTCTACCAGGCTGGACTGCTGACCGACGAGAACGGCCGGGTCAAGCCCGTCGCGCCCCGTGCGGAGCACCGGCCGCACGCGGAAGGGCGGCCGGGCCAGCCTGCTGCGCCGGGCCGGCGGCGCACCCCGACCGCCGATGAGCTGTGCGCACAGCTCATCGGCGAGGTCGGCGCGTCGTCCCGTCACCGGTCGTGGAAGCACTGGGTGAAAAAAAACCAGCGGACCGCCGGCCGGGTCGTGCGCGACCAGCTCGAGGCGGGCCGCTGGATCAGGGTCGAGCGACGCCGAATCCTGGGGATGATCCCGGCGACCTCCGTGACCGTGCGGGACCGGGCGATGGTCCGCCGGCTGCACCGCGAGGTGGAGCAGGTCCTGCACGGAGGGCCGGCCGGCCGCGCCGACCCCGGCCCGGCGAGCCTGGCCGCGCTCCTCGCCGCCGGTCAGATCGGGGCGATGAAAAGCGGCCGGGCCCGGCGGGCACTCAAGGGTCGGCTCGCGCTGCTGGAACCGGTCGCCGGGCCGGCCGTCCCGGCGCTGCGCGCCGCCGTGCGGGAGGCGCAGGCCGCCGAATCAGCCGGTGCAGCCGGTTGACGACTCGGTCGCGGGGTTGACCCGCCAGGTCAGAACTCGCCGCCGCCGGGCTGCGAGTACGTCGCCCCGCCGGTCCCCTGATCCCGCTGCGGGCCACCGGCGCCGCCCGTACCGGGGGCTTCCGACGAACCCAACCGGCCGGGCTGACCGAACTCACCGGGCTGACCGAACTCATCGGGCTGGCCGGGCTGGCCGGCGGCGTCCGGGCGCGGTACGTCACCCCGCCAGGCTCCGGTCTCCTGGCCACGCTCCTCGATGAAGGACTTGAACCGCTTGAGGTCGTCCTTCACCCGGCGGTCGTCGGCGCCCAGCACCGAGCCGGCCTTCTCCGCGAGCCCCTCGGGCTGCCAGTCCATCTGCACCGTCACCCGGGTGGCGTCGTCGGCCAGCCGGTGGAATGTCACCACGCCGGCGTGACGGGTCCCCTCGGTGCTCTTCCACGAGACGCGCTCGTCCGGGAGTTGCTCGGTGATCGTGGCGTCGAACTCGCGCTCGGCGCCGCCGGCCTTGATCTTCCAGTGGGTGTGGGTGTCGTCCGTCTGCTGGACGGACTCGACCCCCTCCATGAAGTTCGGGAACGACTCGAACTGGGTCCACTGGTTGTAGGCGGTCCGGACCGGGACGGCCACATCGATCGATTCCTGCACGGTGCTCGTCATGGTTCCTCCCATCGACTTCGACGTCGGACGGGTGGGGTCCTCCCCGATGGTGAGGCCCTAACACACGCATCCGGGACGGGAGGGCAAAAGGGTGCCGGGCGGCGCGGATCCTGGAGCGTGATCCCGGCACCGAACCCGGCGTCAGGTCGCGGAGATGATCCCGGTGGCGAGGAGGAACAGGATCACTGAGCCGAGCGCGAGCCGGTAGTAGATGAAGACGCTGTAGCTGTGGCGGGCGACGAACTTGAGCAGCCACGCGATGGCGAAGTAGGCCGTCACGAAGCTCACCACGGTCGCGGTGATGGTGACGGTCCAGCCGACGCCCTGCTCGATGTTGGACGACTCCGTCACGACCTGCAGCAGAGCCGCCGCGAACAGCGCCGGGATGGAAAGGAAGAACGACAGGCGGGTGACCGTCACCCGGTCGATCCCGCGCAGCAGCCCGGCGGACATCGTGGACCCCGAACGCGAGATTCCCGGAATCAGCGCCATGCACTGGACGACGCCGATAACCAGCGTGTCCTTCCAGGTCACGTCGTCTTCGTGCCGTTTCTGGGTCGCGACGCGATCGGCGTAGCCCATCACCGCGCTCCACCCGATCAGGGCGGTGCCGACGAACCACAGGCTGCGCAGCGTGGTCTCGATCTGGTCCTTGAAGAGCAGGCCGACTATTCCGATGGGAATGGATCCGACGATCACCGCCACACCGAACCGGAAATCAGGGTGATCGCGGTACTCCGGCCGGGTCACACCCCTGGCCAGGGCGGCGATGATCCGCCGGAAATCATGCCGGAGGTAGAGCAGCGTGGCGAACACCGCGCCGACCTGGATGATCGCCGTGAATGCGGTGATGTCCGGGTCGTCGATGCTGTAGCCGAGCAGCTTCTCGATGATCGTCAGGTGACCGGTACTGGAGACCGGGAGGAACTCGGTGAGCCCCTCGACGGCGCCGAGAAAAACCGCTTCGACGATGTTCATGCCCGCCCTTCCTCCGCACCACCTCCGCCCGGGAGATCGCCAGGAGTGTATGTCGAGAAAGATCACCAATACGCGGTGGGTCCGCCGAGGTCACGCTGCGCGCGCGTCGAACGCCGGCGAGAGCGACCGTCCGCGACCAGGTGACTGTCCGTGATCGGATTGCCGTCCATGGTCGGGTCGGGCCGGAACGAGGCGCTACCGCTTCCCGCCACCGGCTCGGATACTTGTCCGACCCAATGCCACGGATGTGGCCTATCGACCACGTAACGCCGGCATCGGGCCCGATGTCATGGAACGGGAGCAACAGTGCGCAACGCACCCGACGCGGAGAACTCGGCGTACTCGGCGGACTCGGCGGACTCGCTCCAGGAGCCGGTGCCGCACCAGCCAACGGTTCCCGCGCCCGACCCGCAGCGACGGCCCGAGCCGGCGGGCCGGCCGGACGGCGGCGTGCTGCGACTCGACCTGCGCATCCCGGTACCCGCCACGCGCAGCCACGACCAGAGCAGCCAGCCCGACGGAGCCGACCAGGACGGCTGGCAGATCGCGGTGACCGTCTGCCTGCCCGCGCAGCCATCCCCGTCCGCCGCCGGCCCCGGCACGGACGGTTTGGAGACAGGCGGCCTGGAACCAGGCGGCTCAGCCGCGGGCGGCTCCGGCCCGGGTGTCCCCGTCCTGGTCGGGCTTCCTGGCGGTGGGTACGCCCGGCGGTACTTCGACCTGCCCGAACCCGGCTACAGCCAGGCCGAGCACCACGTCCACCGGGGCGCGGTGGTTGTCATGGTCGACCACCTCGGTGTCGGGGAGAGCAGCGTTCCGCCGACCGAGGTCACCGACCTGCCGACGGTCGCCGCGGCCGGCCACCACGCGGTGACGGCGGTCGTCGACGGCCTGCGTTCCGGCACGCTGGCGCCGGGCGTCGGGCCGGTCGGCGTGTCGGCGGTGATCGGCATGGGGCAGTCGATGGGCGGTCACATCCTGGCCGCCATGCAGGCCCACCACCGCACCTTCGACGGCGTGGCGATCCTGGGCAGCAGCATGACGGCGACGACCATTCCGTGGCGTCCCGGAACGGCCGGCCCGGTGATCCCCGAAGGGTCCTCCCCCGACGAGGCGATGGCGGTCGTCCTGGCGTCAGCCGACTGGATCTACGCGTTCTTCTGGGAGGACGTGCCGGAGTCACTCGTGCGGGCCGACAGCACCGGGGGGCTGCCGGGCCGGCGGACCGCCCCGGTCTGGGGCAGCACCACCTACCCGGGGCTCACCGGCGCCGAGGTACTGCCCGCGGGGGTGGCCGAGGCGGCGGCGAGCATCGACGTCCCGGTCCTGTTCGCGACCGGGACGCGGGACGTGACCGGTCCGCCACTGACCGAGCTGGCCGCCTTCGGTTCGGCCACCGACCTCGCCTGGTTCGTCGCGCCGAGGATGGCGCACATGCACAATTTCGCCGGCACCCGGCACCTGCTGTGGAACCGGCTGGACGCCTTCGCCGCCCAGGTGACCGGCCCGCGAACCACCCGGTTGTGGTGATCCGCCCGGCCAGAGCCCGGTACCCTGACCGCCCCCACAGCCTCCCCGACCCGCCCCGCCCCGCAAAGAATATAATTCTTTTATCCAAAGAACCGAGTTTCGCGCCTCCCAACATCCCGTACCCAAAGGACCTCGACCATGAGCGACACTGCTGGAGTGGAATGGGAGGGCACCCCCGCCTCGGTGCGGGCCGCTGTCGACCGGGCCCTGAACCGGCACCAGCGGGACGCCCTCGTCGAGGTCGAGCAGATCCTCGACGCGGCCCTGCGGGTCGCCGTCCGTGTCGCGCCGGCCGATCCCAAGGTCGCCGACATCGTCGCCGAGGCCGGGACGTCCAACCAGACCTTCTACCGGTACTTCGCCGGCAAGAACGAGCTCATGCACGCGGTGCTGGAGCGCGGGATCGTCATCCTGCGCTCCTACCTTCGCCATCAGATGTCGAAGAAGTCCGATCCTGCCGGCCAGATGACCGCCTGGGTCGACGGCATGATCGCGCAGATCACCCGGCCGGCGCTCGCGCAGCAGGGCTCCACCGTCAACCGGCTGCTCGCCCGGGCCAGTGATTCGGTGCCGGGGCGGGCCACCCTCGACCAGCAGCTCGGCCAGCTGCTCGTCCCGCCGCTGACGGCGGCTGGCCGACCACGGCCGGATCTCGACGCCAGGCTGATCCA
Source organism: Frankia sp. Hr75.2 (assembly GCF_949319125.1). NCBI lineage: Bacteria > Bacillati > Actinomycetota > Actinomycetes > Frankiales > Frankiaceae > Frankia > Frankia sp. Hr75.2. The sequence continues at coordinate 69,652 of NZ_CASGGV010000277.1, forward strand.
GGACGCCGTCCTCGGCACGATGCAGCGCCATGTGGAGCCCTGCACGGTGCCGACCGAGGACGAGCAGCGCCATCTCATCGACTTCTGCGTCTCGATCCTTCAGGCGGGGCCGGCCGCCGCCCACTGAAACCGGGCTCCGCCTCCGACCTCCCACCAGGTCGCCACGCAAAGTAACGATCTGTGTATTTTGCGTCGGTTAACGGTAGGGGAAGGAGATGGGGCACAGCCGTCGGCGCGACCGGCTCTTCCGCCGCGCGGCGGTCGGCGCCGCGGTGCTGACGGGCGCCTGCGTGGTTCTCGCCCAGGTGCTCCCCGACAGCCTGGCGCCGTCCGCCGTCCGGCTGACGGTGATCGGGTTTCTGCTGCTCGGCGGGACGACCTGCGTGGTCGCCGGGCTGCGTCGCCATGGCGCCGAGCGGTGGTGGCGGCTTCTCATGGCGGTGATGGTTCTCGCCGTGGCGGTGGCGTCGGCCGCGGTGTTCCGGGACACGGCGGCGGGGCGATCTCCCGTCCCCCAGCTGACCCCGGCCTCGCTGGTGTATCTGATTCCGCTCGCGATGGGTGTCGCCGGCGTGCTGCTCTACCCGACCGACCCCGTCGAGCACGACGGCGCCGAGGACGGCGGGCCGCTGCACGCCTACCGCTGGTACGCGATCACGATCCTGGACGGCATGATCGTGGTCGGCTCGGTGGCGCTGCTGGTCTGGGCCACCGTGCTGGAGCGCACGGTCGGGCACGGCGAACCACTCGGCCCCGGCCCGCTCTACTCGATCATCCTCGCCGCGGTCTCGCTCGTGGTCTTCGTCGTGCTGATCCTGGTGGCCGTGTTCCGCGAGCCGCGCGACAGCCGCGGCCACGCGCTCCTGCTCGCGGGCATGTGCGCCGCCTCGATCTCCGCCATGTGGGAGCTCGCGGTGCTCATCCAGGGCCTGGACGACGTCCCGCGGCTGACCGATCTGCCCATTGGCATCGGTGCGCTGCTCATCGGCCTGGCCGCCATCTCCACCGATCCCGATACGGGTACCGCTACCGGTGCCGCTGTCGACGCCGACGCCGACGCCGACGCCGACATCGTGGGAGTGGGGCTGGCCGCCGTTCCCAGCCCGGGTCGGCGGGCCACCTCGGCCAGGCTCCGCCGGTGGCACGCGATCCTGCCGTACCTCCCGCTGACCGCGGCCGGGGCGGCGACGGTGCTCCAGATCGCCGGAGACGGCATCGGGCACTGGGAGGAGATCTGGGCGCTGCTCGCCCTGCTGCTACTCGCGCTGGTGCGCCAGATGATGACGATGTCGGACAACATCCGCCTGCTCGGCCAGGTGGAGGAGAAACAGCGGCAGCTGCGGCACCAGGCGTTCCACGACCCGCTGACCGGGCTGGCGAACCGCAGCCTGTTCATCGACCGGCTCGAGCGGGCGCTGCGCCGCCAGCCGGGCCCCGCCGAGCGCTTCGCCGTCCTGTTCTGCGACCTCGACGACTTCAAGCGGGTCAACGACGTCCTCGGCCACGCGGCGGGCGACGACCTGCTGCGGATCACCGGCGCACGGCTCGCCGGCTGCGTCCGCGCGGCGGACACCGTGGCCCGCCTCGGCGGTGACGAGTTCGCGATCCTGCTCGTCTCGGCCAACACCGACGATCCCGAGGCAGTCGGACGTCGGCTGGCGGCCGCGGTCCGGGCGCCGGTGCGGCTGGCGAGCCACACCTTCACCGTCGCGGCCAGCGTGGGCCTGGTGACCGTCGACCCGGAGACCGGGACGGGTGCCCCGCACCGAGGCGCGAACCCAGACGCGGAGCCGGACCCGGACGTGGAGCCGGACCCGGACGTTCCGGACACCGCCGAGCAGCTGCTGCACCGCGCCGACCTGGCGATGTACGCGGCCAAGGCCAGGCGCAACGGGGAGCCGGCCGTCTACACCCCTGAGCTGGTGGGCCCAGGGCGGGCACGGCCCGCCCTGAACGTCCCGCTGCCCTGAGCCGGCCCGAATCCGACTGCCCCCCCGAACCAACCCGAACTGGAATCACTCCAAAAGTGTCCGAACCTGATGAAACGGACTGGACCAGCCCTGAGGTCAGCCCGGCGATCCGTGATCACCGGACCAGTGTCGGATCGATATTTCGATCATTCGGAAGTTGCGTTCTTTGTGTACAGAACGCTATTCTGACCACTCCGAGAGGAGACCGACGATGTCGTGGGACTTCGAGACCGAACCCGAGTACCAGGCCCAGTTGGACTGGGCTAACAAGTTCGTGCGGGAGGAGGTCGAGCCCCTCGACATGGCTTGGCCCGACCTGCAGTTCGTGCCACGCGGCGAGACACTGCAACGGGTCGTCGACCCCCTGCGGCAGCAGGTCAAGGACCACGGCCTGTGGGCGACCCACCTGGGCCCGGAGCTCGGTGGCCAGGGGCACGGGCAGCTCAAGCTGTCGCTGCTCAACGAGATCCTGGGCCGTTCCAGCTGGGCGCCGATCGTCTTCGGGTGCCAGGCGCCGGACACCGGCAACGCCGAGATCATCGCGCACTACGGCACCGAGGCCCAGAAGAAGCAGTACCTGCAGCCGCTGCTGGACGGCGAGTGCTTCTCGTCGTACTCGATGACCGAGCCGCAGGCGGGCTCGGACCCGACCCAGTTCACCTGCAGCGCGGTGAAGGACGGCGACGGGTGGGTGATCAACGGCTGGAAGTTCTTCTCCTCGAACGCCAGCACCGCGCGGTTCGTCATCGTCATGGTGGTCACCAACCCCGATGTCAGCCGGTACCGGGGCATGTCGATGTTCCTGATCCCGACGGACACTCCGGGCATCAACATCGTCCGGAACGTGGGTCTGCCCGGTGAGCCGCTGGGCGAGGGGCACCACGCCCTCATCCACTACGAGGACGTCCGCGTCTCGGACGACGCGCTGCTCGGCGGCGAGGGCCAGGCGTTCGCCATCGCGCAGACCCGCCTCGGCGGCGGGCGGATCCACCACGCGATGCGCACGATCGGCCTGGCGAAGAAGGCGCTGGACATGATGTGCGAGCGCGCGCTGAGCCGCAGCACCCAGGGCAGCCTGCTGGCCGACAAGCAGTTCGTCCAGGGCTTCATCGCCGACTCGTACGCCCAGCTGGCGCAGTTCCGGCTGTTCGTGCTCTACACGGCGTGGTCGATCGACAAGCACAAGGACTACCGCAAGGTCCGCAAGGACATCGCCGCGGTCAAGGTGGTCATGCCCGCGGTCCTGCACGACATCGCCTCGCGGGCGCTGCAGGTGCACGGCGCGCTCGGCGCGAGCAACGAGATGCCCTTCAGCCAGATGGTGATGGGCTCGTTCGTGATGGGCCTCGCCGACGGGCCGACCGAGGTGCACAAGGTCACCGTGGCCAAGCAGGTGCTGCGCGACTACAAGCCCACCGACGACCTGTGGCCCACCGAGCACCTACCCAAGCGCCTCGCCGCGGCGCGCGAGAAGTACGCCGAGTACCTGGAACTCGAAGTGGGGAACCTGTGATCGACATCGAGCGCCTCGCCACGTGGATGGACGAGGCCGGACTCGCCGGCAAGGGCGAGCCGATCGAGCACCGTTACGTCTCCGGTGGCACGCAGAACGAGATCTACGAGATCCGCCGCGGTGACCTGCACGGAGCGCTGCGCATCCCGCCGGCGGGGGCGCCCGCCAGCCGCGACGCCGGCATCCTGCGCGAGTGGCGCATCATCGAGGCCCTGGACGGGACCGACGTCCCGCACACCGCGGCGCTCGGCATGTGCGAGGACGCCTCCGTCCTCGGCCGCTCCTTCTACATCATGGGTTTCGTGGACGGCTGGTCGCCGATGAGCCAGCGCGGTGTCTGGCCGGAGCCGTTCAACTCCGACCTCGAACTCCGCAAGGGGCTGTCCTACCAGCTCGCCGAGGGCATCGCGCTGCTGTCGAAGGTCGACTGGAAGGCCCGCGGCCTGGAGGGCCTCGGCCGCCCCGACGACTTCCACGAGCGCCAGGTCGACCGCTGGACGGCCTTCCTGAACCGCATCAAGAAGCGGGAGCTGCCCGGCTTCGACGTGGCCGCGCAGTGGCTGCGCACGCACCGGCCGATCGACTACATCCCCGGGCTCATGCACGGCGACTACCAGTTCGCGAACGTGATGTTCCAGCACGGGGCGCCCGCGAAGCTGGCCGCCATCGTCGACTGGGAGATGGGCACGGTCGGCGACCCCAAGCTCGACCTGGCCTGGATGCTGCAGAGCTGGCCCGAGGACACCAGCTCGACCGACCTGATCGGCAAGAGCTACGCGGATCTCTACGCGATGCCGACGAAGTCCCAGCTCCTCGCGCACTACGCGGAGGTGTCCGGCCGGCAGGTCGACGACTACGACTACTACCTGATCCTCTGCAAGTTCAAGCTCGCCATCGTCCTCGAGCAGGGCTTCCAGCGCGCGGGTGACGACGAGAAGCTGTTGACGTTCGGCCCGATCGTGCTCGGCGCCATGCAGGAGGCCGCCGACCTCGCGGAGAGCACGGACTACAAGCGATGACCGACACCGACACCAGCACCGCGGACATCCTGCTGGAACGGGTCGGGGCGGTGCTGGTCATCCGCCTCAACCGGCCCGAGGCCCGCAACGCCCTGACCCCCGCGCTGCTCAGCGCCATCGGCTCGGCGATCCTCACCGCGGAGTCGGACCCCGACATCCGGGTGGCCGTGCTGACCGCCGCGGGTGAGAAGGCGTTCTGCGTCGGGATGGACCTGAAGGCCTTCACCTCGGGCGGGGGCTTCTCCCAGATCGCCCCGGAGGACAAGGAGGGCCGGGCGGCCTTCGACCGGCTGATGAGCGGCGACGTCAAGGTCCCCCTCGTCGGCGCCGCGAACGGCACCGCGGTCGGCGGCGGCTTCGAGCTGCTGCTCTCCTGTGACGTCGTCGTGGCCTCTTCGGCGGCGAAGTTCGGCCTGCCCGAGGTCAAGCGAGGCCTGCTCGCGGCCGGCGGAGGCGCGGTCGCCATCGCCAGCCGGATCCCCCTCGCCCTCGCGCTGGAGCTGACCCTCACCGGCGACACCGTGGACGCCGCGCGCGCCCAGCAGCTCGGCCTGGTCAACGCGGTGACCGAACCGGAGAAGGTGCTCGAGGCGGCGCTGGCGTTCGCCGAGCGCATCGCCGCCAACGGCCCGCTCGCCGTCGCCGCGACCAAGGAGATCGTCCGGGCCGCCGCGGCCGACCCCGCGCGCGGGCAGGAGCGCATGGCGCAGCTCTCGCCGGCGGTGTTCAAGAGCGAGGACGCCAAGGAGGGCGCGATGGCGTTCATCCAGAAGCGCACGCCGCAGTGGAAGGGCCGGTGACCATGCGCCGCCCGCTCACCGTCACCGGGCTGCGCCCGCGCGTCAGCGGCCGGGTGGGCTGAGGTGCGCGCCGCGGTCTGCCGCGAGTACGGGCCGCCCGAGGTCGTCCACGTCGAGGAGTTCCCCACTCCCGAGCCGCAGCCCGACCAGGTCGGCGTGCGGGTGCACGCGGCGGCGGTGAACTACTCCGACGTCCTGCTGGTCGCGGGTGAGTACCAGATCAAGGTGCCGCCGCCGTTCGTTCCCGGCAGCGAGTTCGCCGGTGTCGTCGAGACGGTCGGTGCGGACGTGACCGGCGTGTCCGTCGGCGACCGCGTGTTCGGCACCGGCATGGTCGGTGCCTTCGGCGAGGTCGCGGTGGCGCGGGCCGCCGGCATCACCCGCACGCCGGACGGCATCGCCGACACCGTGGCCGCCGCCTTCGGCGTGGCGCACCGCACCTCGTACCACATGCTCCGGTCGGTGGGCCGGCTGCAGCCCGGCGAGCAGCTCGTCGTGCTCGGCGCGGGTGGCGGGGTGGGCCTCGCCGCCGTCCAGCTCGGGGCGGCGTTGGGCGCCACGGTGACGGCGGTGGCGTCGTCCGCGCGCAAACTCGAGGTGGCGGCCGCCAACGGCGCCACCCACCTCATCGACCACCGCGCGAACGACCTCCGCAAGGCGCTGAAGGAGACCCTCCCGGACGGCGCCGACGTGGTCATCGACCCCGTCGGCGGCGACCTGGCCGAGCCCGCGCTGCGTTCGCTGCGCTGGCGCGGCCGGTTCGTCACGGTGGGCTACGCCGCGGGCTCGATCCCGCGGATCCCGCTCAACCTGGTGCTACTCAAGGGCATCCAGATCGGCGGGATGCAGCTGCGCGACCTGGGTACGCACGCGCCGGACGAGCTCCAGCGCAACGAGCGGGAGCTCATGGAACTGTTCGCCGCGGGCAGGGCGGTGCCGCACATCGGCGCCAGCTTCACCTTCGACGAGACAGCGGCGGCGCTGCGCTATGTGGCCGACGGCCACGCCATCGGGAAGATCGTCCTGGAGATCGCCCCGTAGCACGGCCCGGGACGTCCACCGCGGGTGCGGCGTGGTGGACGTCCCGAGGGGGGCCGGAAACGACGCCCGGCGCGGCGCAGCCACAACGAGGTGGGTGCGTCGCGCCGGGTCTTTTCGTTTTCGTGCCGCTGGCCGACTCCGACTCCGGTGGAGCGGGAGCCGGCCAGGGCGTGCGTTCTCAGATGGTCTCGGGGTGCTTCTCCGCGAAGAGGCGGGCCCATTCCTTGCGGGACCGGATGGC
>NZ_CASGGV010000278.1:0-217 GCF_949319125.1 Frankia sp. Hr75.2
CAACGCCGCGCTCTACCGCGTCGTGCTCTGCCGGCTGCGTTGGGACCCGGCCACCCAGGCCTACGTCGAGCGCCGCACGGCCGAAGGCAAGTCCAAGAAAGAGATCATCCGCTGCCTCAAACGCTACGTGGCCCGGGAGATCTACAAGATCCTCACCGCCTCCAGCGCATCACAAGATCTTCCTGTGGCCGCTTGACATCCATAGGAGCATCCCGCG
>NZ_CASGGV010000279.1:0-216 GCF_949319125.1 Frankia sp. Hr75.2
GCACTCGCTCCTTGCGACACGGGTCGTCGCCCGAGTCAACGCGATCCTCGGTTCAGGGCTGAGTCTGCGGGACGTGTTCGACCATCCCACGATCGCGGGCCTGGCCGAGATCATCATCGAAGGCTCGAGCGTCTCGACAATTCCAGCGTTGCAAATCGGGGATCTGCCACGGCCCGCCAACCTGCCGGCGTCCTTCGGACAGCAAGCCCTCTGGGT
>NZ_CASGGV010000280.1:0-212 GCF_949319125.1 Frankia sp. Hr75.2
TGCCCGAGGTTCGACTTGATCGAGCCGATGAGCAGCGGCCGGCCGGGGTCGCGGTGCTGGCCGTAGGTGGCGAGCAGGGCCTGGGCCTCGATGGGGTCGCCGAGTTTGGTGCCCGTGCCGTGGGCCTCGATGGCGTCGACGTCGTCCGGGGTGAGGCGGGCGGCGCTGAGCGCGGCGCGGATCACCCGCTGCTGCGACGGCCCGTTCGGCGC
>NZ_CASGGV010000281.1:0-212 GCF_949319125.1 Frankia sp. Hr75.2
GCGACGTGGATGACGGCGGTCTTTCCGCTGGCGTAGGCGCGCTTGATGGCGGGGGCGATGTCCTCGTCGCGCTCGACGTACTCGCCGTAGCAGCCGAAGCCCTCGGCCACCTTGTCCAGGCGGGTGTTCTTGCTCCAGTGGACGCCGGTCTCCAGCGAGCCCTGGCCGAAGGTGCGCTTGTAGACGCCGACCTCGAGGCCCCAGGCGTAGTC
>NZ_CASGGV010000282.1:0-210 GCF_949319125.1 Frankia sp. Hr75.2
CTGATGATTAATGTGTGGTGTTAATGCGCCTGGTGATGGTCGCAGATGTGCGGGTAGACCGTTTGTATGAGGTATGCGACGGGTGGCGGGTTGACGCCCGCCGAGCAGGTCGAACGGGAACGGGTCCGGATGGCTGCGGCGGACAGGTTTGATCAGGGTGCGACACGGATGGAGGTGGCGCGGGAATTCAAGGTGACCCCGAAAACAGCG